>CAZXTS010000048.1:0-16692 GCA_964643745.1 uncultured Chloracidobacterium sp. | reverse complement strand
CCGCCGAGCCCTATCGGGACAAATGCTTCGATAAGGCGTACGAAAAAATTCTTCTCTACAAAATAACCGCTCAGAGAGTGATAGCTAAAATAACAGACGGCGGACATAACCGCAGCCGCGATCGCGACACGAATAAAACCCGAGAAGATGACGCGGCCGTTCAATCGCTTGATCTTATGCCTCATGAAGATCGTTAGAGCTGTGAAATTTACAAGAGCGACCGCAGATGTCGCGAGGGCGACGCCTACGTGGCCAAAGCCGTTCGGACGCTCGGGTGTAACACCGACGGTCGAAAGCAGCGTCATCATTCCATAGCTAACGGGTGCGTGGACAAGCACTGAAGCCACGCTAACGTACATCGGCGTTCGGGCATCGTCCAATGCGTAAAACGAGGGCGAAAGCACCTTGATCGCCGCATATCCAGCGAGGCCGATCGAGTATGCAGCAAGTGCCCAGGCGACCATGTTCGTGTCGAACGCACGAAACGCTCCGCCTTGGTAGATCAGTGCTACGATCGGCTCGCCTAAAACGATAAGCCCGCACGCCGCCGGCACCGTCATCAAAAAGACTAGCTTCATCGCATCGGCAAGCGTATCGCGAAACTTTACAATGTTTTCCTCGGAGGCAAGCCTTGAAAGCGTCGGTATGGCGGCCGTGCCGATCGCGACTCCGAAAAGCCCGATCGGAAACTGCATCAATCGAAACGAAAAGCTCAGCCACGACTGGGCTCCTTCGATTCCTGATACAACGAAGACATCTACCAATACCTTTATCTGTATCGCCGAGGTGCCGATGAGCGCCGGGCCCATCAGCCGCATAACACGCTTCACGCCGGGATCAGAAAAACTAACGCGAGGCGAGAACTTGAAGCCAACTCCGAGCAGCGATGGAAGCTGAATGAACAATTGTGCCGCACCGCCGATAAGCGTGCCGATCGCCATTCCGATTATCGCCCATTGCGCCGAATTGCTCGGGATGATGTTCTTGTCGTTCGATATTTCCCACGTGCCGCCGCTCAGCCAGTAAGCGATAAAAATACCCGTCGTAATCGAGAAGATATTGAAAGCCGTTGAGGCCGATGCCGGAATTCCGAACCTGCCTTTTGTGTTCAAAACCCCCATCGCCAAGGCGGCCAGAGCGACGAGCAGAATGAACGGGAACATTAACTGCGTCAGCGTGACGGCTAACGCGGCTTTCTCCGGCGGAAATCCTCGAGCGAGCAGCGGTACTACCCAAGGGGCGATCAATATTCCGACGACCGTTATCACGCTCATCACAACGGCCAGTACATTGAACACCAGCGAGGCAAGCTCCCACGCCTCGCGTTCCGTTTTGCGGATCTGATAATCGGTGAAAACTTTTACAAACGCTGCCGAAAGAGCGCCTTCGGCAAAAAGATCGCGGAGAATGTTCGGGATCTTGAATGCGACGACGAACGCGTCGTAAAGATAACCGGCACCAAAAAAGCGTGCAAAGACCGTTTCACGAACCAGGCCCAGAACACGAGAAAACATTACTGCAATGGAAACTATTCCGGCCGAACGCGCAACGCTCCGATGTTCCGTTTTCGGCTTTTCGTCGGCAACCGTTTGCTCTTCGATTACGGGATCGGCAAGCTCTTGCGGTTCCTCAGATTCCGGTGGGTTTTGTTCAGGTTCGGCCATTTTGCAGTTTCAAAAGGAAAGTTTGCAACAAACCAGAAGATTTAGCCAAAGAAGACACAGAGAAAACCTGCATTGCGAAAGTCAAAAGGCCCGCTGAATGCCATCAGCGGGCCCAAAATTCGTCGTGTGATCTTATCTTAGTCGTTACCGCGGGTGCGGGTTTCATTATAAACGATACGCGACTTAGCAAGGCGGGCATCCAGCGATGCACCTGAATAACTTATCGGAGCGGCACCGCCAAGTTGTCCTTGTATAACCGAAACGTAATAATTTTGGAACGAGCGGAAATTAGCTACTCCGCCGCGCTGATTGAAGATCACAAAAAGGAACTTGCCGTTTCTGGTGCTTATCTCGCCGGCTAAGGCACTTACGCCTCCGTCCGTTCGTCCGAGCGTCCCGGTCTTGCCGATAACACTGCCGCGAGCAAAATCAGTGGCAAAGCGTCCTTCTAGCGTTCCGGGGTCCATTCCGGCTACCGGCATTACGTCGGCAAAGGTCATCTTGTTCTTATCCAACTCGCTTCTAAGCTCGCGGAGCAATTTCATCATTGCGCCGGCCGTTACGCGATTTATACCAAGCCCGCTTGTCGTTTGGATATGAAATTCCTGAGGTGTAGTTTTTGTGCTGTTTCTAACAAGGTTTGCAACGCCCCAGGCGCCGCCGACCATATCGCCAAGCCGATGCGAGAGCTCGTTGTTCGAATAGCTCATCATCGCCTTTATGATCTCACGCATCGGCGCTGATTCATGTGTGAATAGGCCTTTCGCGTTTGTCGGAAGCGATTGAACATACGACGCGCCGGTGATCGTAACGCTTGGTACACCTTGATTTGGGGTTAGCTTACCTGAATGAACGAGGAAATTAGACCATGCTCGGCTTGCCGCGGCCGAACGCTTTGCGGCATCCATTGTCGCCAAAAGCGAACGGGCCGAAACGATCGACGAAGCGGAATAATTCATCGAGAAATTGTCAGTAACGATCAGGTCACCCTCGATCGAACGAATTCCCATCCGATTCAATTCCTGAGCGATTGCCACGCCATGTTCGAGAACGAATACCGGATCACGTCCGGAAACAAATAGGTTTCCGATTATCTTCTGATTCTGTTCGTCGTAAACTCCATCTGTCCAAACATTAGTTGGAAAGCGATAATTAGGGCCAAAGGTCTTTAGAACCGCAAAGGTCGTCGCAACTTTTACATTCGAAGCAGGATTCAGTGGTATTTCAGAATTGCTTTCTACGACGATATTACCGTCAAGTGATTCAACCAGAACACCGGAATTCCCCGGGATCGCGATGTCGCGAAGGACAGAGAACGAGGTCTTTATACCGCTTCCTGTAGCCGCGGCTCCAACTGGTTCAGCCGACGACGTGCGTCTGACAAGTGGAGTTGGCCCCGGTATCGCTTGATTTCCCGCCGCCGCCGTTTGGACCTTTATGTCCTGCAAAAGCGGTCGCGATTGGGCCGATACCGAATTGGCCGCTATGACAAAAACCGTTGCCGCGAAAAAAAGGGCAACGAATTCCCTTGTTCTGAGTTGTACTCCTTCAATATTCATCGATTACTTCTTTTACTACTTTTACTGCCGGTAGGGTGCAGGTGGCTTGCCGTTCTTAACTCGGCTATTGAAAGTATAGCAAAATAGCCTCCCCGCGCTCAACCGTTCATTTAACTATAGATTTGACAACTGCCAATAGGGCGGCGTTGTCGTAAACTATGATGTCTCGTGGTCAGCTTTTGATGTATGCATTTACAGTTCCTTATAATATTCATCAGACATCGTTATGACGACAGTAGATAACGACATTTGCGATCTCCGTGTTCCGATTTTTATTGACTTGCGTGTGACGCAGGTCTAGAATTTAGTTCCGTTCCACGCGTGAAGAAAACTGCCGACCCGATCACGATCGACACCATCAAGCAAAATCACGCGTTGCGACGCGTTGAGATCAGCAGACGGCTGGATGAATTCCGGGGTGTTCTCGAATCAAAGAACGATTTCCGGATCTGGGAAGAGATGGTCTTTTGTTTCTTTACCGGAGGCTGTTCCGCGAGAATGGGCATCCGTTCTGTTGAAGCGGTACGGCACCTTTTGATCAAAGGAACGAAGATACAACTTTCGGCCGCATTGACCGGGGTTCACAGGTATCCGAATGCGCGAGGAAGATATGTTGCCGAATCCCGAAAGTATTTGAACTCACATTGCGGGATGCGGCTTTGGGAGAAACTGGAGAGTTTTGAGTGTGCGCTTGAACGCCGCGATTGGCTTGCACGCGACAAGAACATAAAAGGCTTGGGATATAAGGAAGCCAGCCATTTTCTTAGAAATATTGGCTACAGTGGTTACGCGATCCTTGATAAGCACGTTTTGAATTGTTTGTTTGAATTGAAATTGATCGATTCACCAAAGCCACCAAATACGCGTTCGAGGTATCTAACCGTTGAAGAAACCTTAAAAGAATTTGCGGATCGCGTAAAGATAGACCTTGATGAGATGGATCTCGTTCTATGGTCGATGAAGACCGGTGAGATCCTGAAATGAATTTTCCGGGCAAAACGACTGTAGTGCCGAGTAAGAGGTACGGCGGATGAATAGGAAGTTTGAAAGATTGTCTTCGATGTGTGTCGCGTTCCGACCTGCGTTGGTGATAATGCTTGCCATTTCCTTTGCATCCAGCACCGCTGCCATAACGCAAGCCGCCAACTCGGATGCCGATAGATCAAAACGTCTGATCCGCCAGGCGGACAAGATGTATCGCCAGGCTAACTATGGTGAGGCCGAAAAAATACTTCGCAACCTTGTTGTATCTGACCCGACAAACACGTTGGCGAAACTAAAGCTCGCTCAAGTTCGGCTCAAGCAGCGTTTTATCGTCGAAGCGTACGATCTAGCTTACCCCGTAGCGGTCGCTGATCCTGAGAATCCGTATGCACTAGCCGTTATCGGCTCGGTGTTGATCGCCGCCGGGCGATTAAAGGATGCCCGGCCCATACTTTACAAAGCTATTGATCTCAACAAACGCGAGGCACTTGCGTGGGCAGGTCTCGGGCTTCTCGAGTTTTATGAGAACCGGATCAACGAAGCGGTGCTAAACCTTCGCGAAGCGGTGCTTTACGAACCAAATCATGCAGACTTTACGTTTGCGCTGGCGCAGGTCTCGGCACGTGCAGAGAATTACAAGGACGCAGCGGCTTCTTACCAACGTTTCCTTGAACTCTCCAAAGATACAGATGACGAGCGGCGAGCGCGAATTCGCGGCCTCATCGCATTTCTCAGGTTTTTGGGAAGCCGCGACGGTCTTTACCAAACGAGCGGCTCCCCAAACGCTTCGATCCCTTTTGAATTGGCAGGAAATCGGCCCGTACTTCGGTTGCGCATGAACGGGCATCGCGAGCCTTTGAATTTTATTCTGGACACGGGTTCAGGTATCTCCGTACTTTCAAATGAAACAGCTGCCCGGCTAAAGATAAAGCCGATAACCCGCGGGGGATATGCGAAAGGCATAGGTGGCAACGGTAAATTTGAGATCGTGTATGGATTCATAAAACAGCTTGAGATCGGCGACGTTCGCGTTAGGAACATTCCGGTCTATATCCGGCAGTTTCACACAACCGGGATGCGTGTTGACGGCTATATCGGGCTTTCGGTCATTTCAAAATTCATCACCACTGTCGATTACGGCGATCTAAAATTTTCGCTTGAACGGTATACAGAGGCGTCATCACAAGATATCGATGAAACTCGGGCGCTTCCGCTACGGTTAACATCGAGCGGCTTCTTAAGCGGAGAAGTGACCCTTGACGGGATCGACAAACCCGTCAATTTCATCGTAGATACCGGAGCCAGCATCTCAGTTATATCAAACGAATTGGCGTCCATTAAATCTATCAATCTGACCGAGATGCCTCAGCGACTGCGTGTAATCGGTGCAGCCGGCATCACGGAGGACGTAAGGTCGTTCCTGCTTCCCAAAATTTCCTTTGGCGATAATTCAAGGTCAGCGATCGCCGCCGTGGCCCTTAACCTCGATCTAATAAACGAAGCGTCCGGATTTGAACAAGGCGGTATTTTGGGCGGGAATTTCTTAAAGAGTTACAAGCTTACTTTTGATTTTAGAAATGCTCGTGTTCTATTCGATCCGATAAAGGACAAGTCGGATAGCCAGTCGGTGCCGCTGGAGTAATAACGATCAATGAAACTGGGTGTTTATCTTGAAACCTCTGTAATCGGAGCGTATCTCGACAATGGGGACGCATTTCGACGCGATCTCACCATAAGATGGTTTGAACATGAGTTGGGCGAATACCGTGTGTTTTCGTCGGCGCTGGTCAGCCGTGAGCTCGAGCGCCTTTCGGAGCCGCACCGTTCAAGCTACCTGGCCTTGGTAAGCCCATTCGAACAATTGGAAATTACTGAAGAAACAGGAATCCTTGCCGAAGGATACATCACCCGCGGCATCTTTCATAGAAAATTTTTGGCCGATGCCGTACATGTTGCCCTGGCCTCGATCCACAAGATCGATTATTTCGTCACTTGGAACTTCGGCCACATCGCAAATGTTCGAAAACAGTCTCGCATTCGTCTATTCAACACCGCCGCCGGCTTCTTCTCACCGTCGATCGTAACACCCGAATTTCTTGTTCATGAATAGACGGGGCTTCCTCTTCGATTCGCATTAAATGTCCGGGCGAATTACAATCAGGATATGTATCGACGTTCCAAGTTCCAGCAACTTCTTATAGAGATCCGCCAGGAATTGGCGCGGGAAGCGGACTTCGATACAGACCTGTTCGTCGAGCTTGCACACCGCGAAATGCAGAAGACCGACCGTCCGAAAGAACCGGGTGACAGCCGTTCGCTCGGCCGAAGGGGCGATCCGAGCTTCCTGGGCAAATCTGATTGATCTGGGTCTTCGCGATAAGTGTTTCATACGACTTTGCAGGATCTGGCCGAACAGGTTTCGATCTGAAATTAAGTGCTCCGTTATACCTTTTCAGCAATATTTGTTTGTGCCGTCGTTTCCGCGTCGGCTTTGTATTTTTTCCAGAAATATTGGGAACAAAGGTTCGATCCGCTCATCGAACGACATGCACGCATTTACAATCTAGACGACAGCCTGGTTTGGAGCCTGATCTACGAAGAGACGTATTTTCGTCCTAACGCGATCGGTGATGCGGGCGAGATCGGCCTTATGCAGGTAACGCCTCTTGTTGCAGGTGAATGGGCAAAAGCAACCGGTATCAGCCATTTCGAGGATCAAGTCGAGACGAATGTTGCCGGGGTCTTGAGCGATCCGGAAAGAAATATTCAGATCGGCTGCTGGTATCTGGAAAAGGTCCGTGAACGATACCGGCGCCGGCCCGCCGAAACCGCGATGATGCTTGCGGCCTATAACGCAGGTCCGAGCCGCGTCGAGGAATGGACGAAAGACATCAATGCCGACCAGATCTCCGAAGCCGATTTCATCGAACGCATCGGCATTGCGACCACGCGTGCATACGTAACTTCGATACTTGAGCGATACAGAAATGTAGCCACTGCCGTTCCCCGAAAATGAAAATATTGACCGCAGATCACGTCTTGCCAATCTCTGGTGACCCGATATCCGAAGGGGCTGTTGCGTTCGATTACGCTGCCGTTGCTGCTGTTGGATCCGCGGATAGCGTGATGTCGAAGTATCCGGGAGCCGATGTCGAGGATCTGGGTAAGGCCGCGATCCTGCCTGGATTTGTGAACGCGCATTCACATCTTGAGCTAACAACTCTTCGCGGCAAACTGGACAACGTTGAACATGATTTCCGTTCGTGGCTGATCGAGCTGAACGCCGATCGTGCCGCGATGTCCGAGCAAGATATTGAGAACGCCGCGTTGCTCGGAGCGTTGGAAGGCGCCCGTGCGGGAGTTACCTGCTTTGGCGATATAGGACGCTTTGGGCGTGCCGGTTTGAATGCCTTAAAACAGTCCGGTCTTCGCGGGATCGTTTATCAGGAAACAGAATTCTCGCCGGACAACCGCACCGCCGAGACCGATCTTGCTGCATTGATGGACAAGTTCAATTCGCTTCGTGCGGATGAGACTGGACTTGTCCGGGTCGGGCTCTCACCGCATTCGCCATTTACGGTAAGTTCGCGGCTATTCGAAGAGATTGCACAAGCTTCGATAATCGAAAAGATACCGTTGTCGATCCATGCCGCCGAATCATCGGAAGAGTTCGGCCTGCTTTCGAAAGGCCATGGCTTTTTCACTGAGGTGTTCAAAAAGTTCGATGTTGAGTGGGAAAGCCCACTTTGTTCGCCGATACAATACCTCGAAAGACTAGGCGTCCTCTCGGCTCGGCCGCTTCTGGCTCATTGCGTAGCAGTATCAGGCGATGATATCAAGAGGATCGTCGGCAACGGTGCCGCTATTGCTCATTGCCCGCGTTCGAATGCGAAATTCGGCCACGGGTTTGCCCCGTTCGAGCAGTTCTTGGACGAAGCAATTCATGTGGGCCTTGGCAGTGATTCGGTGGCCAGCAATAATGTTTGCGATATTCTTGAAGAGGCGCGTTTTGCGGCCTTGGTAGCACGCAATCGGCATAACAGCAAGCGCTTCATCTCTGCGCGAGAAGTTTTGAGGGCCGCGACACTTGGAGGTGCAGAGGCAATGGGCCTCGGCGATCAAATAGGATCGATCGAACCGGGCAAACAGGCCGATATCGTCGCAATAGGATTGGAACATCCGGCCCAGCAACCCATCAATGATATTGAATCAGCACTCGTGTTTTCTTCGACTGGCCGCGATGTCATTCGTACGATCGTGGCGGGCAGCACGGTCTTTTCTGCTGGTGGTCACGGCTGAGCCGATGAAACGGCCTGCATCTCGGTTAATAACTGTTCAGGTGTCCAACGATTTCCGGTTATCAATCGAGCGACCTTTCCGTCAGGACCGATAACGGCCGTCACCAGCGAATGATTGAATTGCTCTTTGTCGTTTTGATCGACTTCGTATTTTAGTCCGAAGAAGTCGGCCAACGCACGAACGTCCTTTTCCGGCGCGACCGTCACTTGCCAGATGGTGAAATCCGGCTTTTCCGGATTCCCTAGATAGCCGATTCCATAGGCGCGCAGCTTTTCCGGTGTGTCGCGCCCCGGATCAAACGAAATGCTCAGAAGTCGAAGCTTGTCTTTCCATTCATCGCTCGCCGCGATCTTTCCTGCGGCATCCGAAAAATTCGTTGACATCTTAATGCAAAACTCCGGCAGCGGACATTCGCGGTATATAAATGTCAGCGCAAGCGTTTTGCCCTGAAAATCTTTGAACGAGATCCTCTTTCCGTCCTGATTTGTCAGCGGTGTCGACGGAGCATCCTTGCCAAGTTGTTCGGGTGCCTTTATCTCAGGCTGCGGAAGGTCGGGATTCGGCACGGCCGAGATCGCGATCTTTTCAAGCAGCATCGGATCCTTCGCATTCTTATCGTAAATAAGTACGGCCCTTATCTCTGAACCCGGAAGAAGGTCGTCCCAAACCCAATCATCTTTGATCTTGAAGTCCATCGTCATCCGCGGCATAAAACCCGGGATCTCTTCATGGTCGATCTGCGCAGTTTTTGATGCGCGATCAACGGAGATCACCCTGCCCCGCATATCATAGCGAGCAGCGTCGGCGGTCTCGGCCGGTAATTCACTAGTGCCGCCGCAGGCCGCAAGGAAGCACGATGAAACAAGAACGAAAAGAAAGCGATAAATATTCATATCAGAAAAAGTACCTATTTGGCACAAACTAAATGATTTCTAAACCGGCCAACAGAAGCAAGCTCAGTGAAAGAAGAATGGATTATTTTTCGCGAAGCTCTTCATCATATAAATGTGAGTATATCCGATAGTTTGCCATAACCTTGAAGACGTAATCCTTCGATTGCGAATACATTATCTCAGGCACATACCTTCCGGGCTCATTTGATCGGGCTCTGCCCTGCCAACGCTGCATATTATCCTCGCCGCCGTTATAGCTCGCTGCGACCGCTTCAGGCATATTCGGAAAAAGCCGAAACAGCTCTGCACAATATTCGGCCCCGAACTTGATCGCGATACTCGGGTCGAAAAGATCGTCCTGCCGAAATCCGGGAAGCCCCGTTCGCCCGGCTATTCTTTCGGCGGTCGATGGAATGAACTGCATCAGCCCGCGGGCCGCGGCGCCTGATTTTACGTAAGGATCAAACCTCGATTCCTGCCGCATTATTGAAAGCAGAAAGCGGGGATCGATGCCGCGGGCCGATGATTCGATGAGCAAAATGTCCTTAAACGGCACCGGGTATAGCCGCTTCAATTGCTCAACCGGTGCTGCTTCGAGCGGCATTTCGGCGGGCAGTTTTACCGAGCCTTCATAATGCCGGATCGTTCTGTCCGCCCGGCCGATTCGCTCGTAAAATGCTGCAAGTTCGTCGTTACTTTTGAAATATCCTTGGGTCTCGAGCATCGGGATCGCCTCGTCAAATACTCCGAGGAATACTAGTTCATCAACCGTTTCACCTCGTCCTTTGCTAGTTCTAGATCGTTCCCCCGGAACAACGGCCTCTCGCGTTTTGAACTCGCGCGGCGCTGCGAACTTCACATCGGAGAATTCAGGTAGTGCTAAGTAGATCTGCCTCAATTGGTCAAGCAGGCGGGTTCGCTCGCCGCCTGTCGTTAGACGAATCGAGCGTCGGAGAGCGTCGCTATCTGACACTCGTTCAATTCCCCCTGCGGACATGGATGAAACCAACTCGGCCGTCTCAGGAGTTGCGGCCATCTTTCGGATCTCGCTGGTCGCAAGAGAGCCATAGTAATCCGAAAAACCATCAGGCACAGAAAGAAACGCCTCAAGCGCAGCCCGGTATTCCCGCCGCTTCTTTAGTACATAACCGCGAAGAAGCCGGATCTCCGCTTGACTCGTACCGCCGGGTACACGATTTCCGCCAAGCTCAGTGAGCCGTTCAAGTTTCTGCAATGCCTCATCCGCTGCCAACCATTCTTCGCGGGCAATGAAGATCCGTGCCTCTGCGAATAATGCCTGAGCTTCGGCGGTCTTTCCGCGGAAAACCTCCTGGGCTGTTCGGGTTCGCCGTATAGCTTCGGTCTCTTCGCCAAGATCTCGGGCTACGTCGATCATGTTCAGATATGCCCGGTCCGCCCGCTCATCGCTCGGATATCGGTCGGCGAACATCTGATAGCGCTGTATCGATTCCTTGAACTTTCCAACGCGTGAATATGCCGAGCCGGCCTGCAGCAACGCATCCTTTATAAGCTCCGCTTCGGGAAACTGTTCGATCAGCCGTTCGTACCAAATGATCGCTTCGGAGAATCTCGACTGCTGCGAATAGCCGCGCCCTATCTGGTAAACAGCCTCGGCCGAAAATTCACCTGTTGCGTGCTCATTAATGATCCTTTCATAATGGCCGCGTGCCTCATCGAAACCCCGGTTGAACTGATAAACGCGGGCCCGCTCGATGTGTTCGCTCGGCGAAAGCCGCGGTGTTGTCTCGCCGGTAACAGATCCATCTAAGCGGTCGAGAGCCGTTACTGCGGCGAGCGAGACATCGTCGGGCTGCGATCTATTCTCCTGTTCTGAGATCAAATTGACGAGGCTTGCCCTAGCCTCAACGGTTTGTCCTGTTCCCAATTGCGCTTCCGCGATCATCAACGCCTCGGATCTACTTTGCGGCTTGCCACCTGCTCGCGGAATACCGCCAAAAAACTTCGCATTCCGAAATTCGGTCAAGGCAAACCGAAGATCGCCGTTTTCGTAATAGCTGCGGGCAATGCGATCCGCCGCGGCCCTCTGGTAAGGAAGCACATTGCCTGAAGCCCGAATCTCCATCAGCAGGATCCGCTCAAGCAATGCGTTGCCGGACATTCGGGCCGTTTCTGCCAAATGCCAACTCGCGAGCGGTGCGAGCTGTGACGCATCGCCGACCGCCGAGACATAATTCGCCGCGGCTAAATCGATCCGGCGGGTTCGATGTGAGATTCGACCCAAAGAATAGGCAAAGTTGTTCAGTGAAAATATATCGGGCTTCGTTTCTTTGATGGATAGCAAGGTATCTATCGCGTTGTCGAACGAACCTGCGATGATACTCCGCCGAATTCCTTCGTACTCGTCCTCTGTCGATCCGCCGGCCGGCATCGACAACACAGAAAGCACAAAAAGAATTGCCGTTAACTGCCGCATGATCTAATTCTAAACGAATCGCAATGAAACTATGAAACATCAGTCACAGAGGTCGATCCGTTGAGGCTCGCATTTATACATGGTGTTGTTCGAAAGATTTGACAATATCGGAAAGTAGAATTATTCTAATCCCAAATTGAAACGACACGACACAAAATTGGAAGCTGATCAGCCTGGTTTGACCAAGCAGCGTAGGGCCGTTTTGCAGGTAATTCGCGAAGCTGAGGAGCATCTAACGGCAAACGAAGTGTTCGAAAATGCTCGGCATATTTCGCCCGGCATTTCATTCGCTACCGTTTATAATTCGCTTCGTTACCTGAAAACAGAAGGGTTGATCGGCGAAGTGAATTTCGGTGCCGATGCCGCACGCTATGACCGTAATCTTTCTCGGCATGACCACGCGGTATGCCGAATGTGCGGAAAGCTGGTCGATCTTGATCTTAAGATCCCGGGCGGGCTGATCAAGGAAGCGGCCGAGCGTTCGCATTTTACAGCCGAATCGATCGAGTTAACCTTGCGTGGATTGTGTCCCGGCTGTAACGTGTCGGGCGAATGATCGTACCTTCGGGATTCAATAGAACTTTGCGGTAATTAAAGGATCGAAAAAAAAATAAAAGGAGCCAAGTATGGGAGAAAACGGAAACGGAAGCAACGGGTCAGGAAAATGCCCGTTTACGAGCGGGGCGATCAGCCACACGGTGAATACACAGAGGTCGAATCGCGATTGGTGGCCGAATGCGCTGGATTTGAAGATACTTCGTCAAAACTCGACGCTCGCCGACCCGATGGATGCGGGGTTTGAGTACGCGGCAGAATTCAAGGGTCTCGATCTGGCGGCGGTGAAGCAGGATCTTCACGATCTAATGACGGATTCGCAGGATTGGTGGCCGGCTGACTACGGGCATTATGGGCCATTGTTTATCCGCATGACGTGGCACGCGGCGGGCACGTATCGCGTGGCGGACGGTCGCGGCGGCGCGGGCCAGGGCGAGCAGCGATTTGCACCGACCGACAGCTGGCCCGACAACGGCAACCTCGACAAGGCTCGGCGTTTGCTTTGGCCGATCAAACAAAAATACGGCAAGAAGCTTTCGTGGGCCGACCTGCTTGTGCTGACCGGCAACGTCGCGCTCGAGTCGATGGGCTTTAAGACGTTCGGCTTCGGCGGCGGCCGCGCGGACGTTTGGCAGGCGCAGGAAGATGTCTATTGGGGCGCCGAGGGCGAATGGCTCGCGACCAGCGATAAAGAGAACAGTCGATATTCGGGCGATCGCGAGCTTGAGAATCCGCTTGCCGCCGTTCAGATGGGGCTCATTTACGTGAACCCGCAGGGGCCGGACGGCAATCCCGATCCGCTTCTCTCGGCACGCGATATTCGCGAGACGTTTGCCCGCATGGCGATGAACGACGAGGAGACCGTCGCTCTCACGGCCGGCGGACATACGTTTGGAAAAGCTCACGGAGCGGGTGACGCTGCGCTCGTCGGCGTTGACCCGGAAGGCGGCTCGATAGAATTACAAGGCTTTGGCTGGATGAGCAAACACGGCACCGGCATTGGCGCAGACTCGATTACGAGCGGTCTCGAAGGCGCCTGGACGGCGACGCCGACGACGTGGGACAACAGTTATTTTGAAACTCTATTCGGCAACGAATGGGAGCTCGGCAAGAGTCCGGCGGGAGCGCACCAATGGCATCCAAAGGGCGTCGAACCGACGGTGCCCGATCCTTTTGACCCAAACAAAAAGCACCTGCCGATGATGACGACCGCCGACATGGCTCTGGTTACGGACCCGGCGTACGAGAAAATTTCGAGACGATTCCATGAGAATCCGGCTGAGTTTGCCGACGCGTTTGCACGTGCTTGGTTCAAACTGACGCACCGCGACATGGGGCCGAAGGCTCGCTATCTGGGAACGGAAGTTCCGGCAGAAGATCTGATCTGGCAAGATCCTGTTTCGGCGGACACGCGTTCGAATATTGACGCTTCGGACGTAGCTGTTCTTAAGGAAAAGATCGCGAATTCCGGCTTGTCGGTTTCGCAGCTCGTATCGACCGCGTGGGCTTCGGCGTCGACATTTCGCGGCTCGGACAATCGCGGCGGCGCGAACGGAGCGCGTATTCGCCTTGAGCCGCAAAAGAACTGGGAAGTCAACAATCCGGCCGAACTGGCGAAAGTTTTGGAAACGCTGACTAGCATTCAGAGCGAATTTAACGCTGGCGGTAAGCACGTTTCGATGGCCGACCTGATCGTTCTCGGTGGATATGCAGCCGTCGACAAAGCGGCCAAAGCCGGCGGTGGCGACGTGCCGTTTCCGTTTAAGTCGGGACGCGGCGACGCCACGCAGGAGCAGACCGAGGTTGATTCGTTTAAGTTTCTCGAACCGCAGGCAGACGGTTTTCGCAACTACAAACGCGGTCATCACACAACGCCGACCGAAGAAATGTTGGTTGACAGAGCGCAGCTTCTCACGCTGACCGCACCCGAGATGACCGTGCTCGTCGGCGGACTCCGCGTTCTCGGAGCAAACTACGACGGTGGAAAGCATGGCGTTTTCACCGACCGACCCGGCGTGCTGACGAACGACTTTTTCGTGAACCTGCTCGACATGAGCACCAAGTGGGAAGCGGCCGACGACAAAGGCGAAGTCTTTGACGGTAAAGACCGCAAAACCGGCGAGACAAAATGGACGGCAACGCGCGCCGATCTCATCTTTGGCTCGAATTCTGAGCTGCGCGCGCTCGCCGAGGTCTATGCGTGTGCCGATGGCGGTGACAAATTTGTCAACGACTTCGTCGCAGCGTGGGATAAGGTTATGAACGCGGATCGATTCGATCTGGCTTGATCCTCGGTATGAAACCAAGTAGTCAGAAGGTGGTCCGTTCTGGGCCACCTTCTTTCATTATCTAGGTTTCTATTCATTGACAATTCTATTCTGCGCGTCCATCAACTTCTGCATAAAGTAATCAGGGATGTCGATATGGAGCTTTTTGGCAAGATCGAGAAATTCACCTATCGATCGTTGCGAGTACGTTCTTCGATATTGGCATTTGCGATCTTCCTCGTAGGAGTAAACCTTGTCCTCAAACAGCAGATAGCCGCTCTCGCCCCATTGATCGACGTGTCCTACTGTAAAATGCGGACATTCGAGGTAATAGATATGTTCGAAATTTTCCATTATCAAATGGTCAGATACGAGTTAAATTTAGTGAAGATGGTGGTTCCATTTATTGAACAAGCATGTCTACGACCGCGGTCGGCCGAAGAACAAGACGTAACCGTCGTTGTCCTTTATTTCACATCCACGCAGGCCGTCGTCGGTGTCCGTAAGCGGCTCGGAAAACTCGACGCCGCGTAAGGCAAACTCCTTGGCAAGAGCGTCCGGTTCAGGTACGTAAACATAAGCGTCCCAGCGTGCATCGCCTTTACCAACGTCTCGCGTGTGATTCGGCACCGGCTCAACGCCAATGTCTTTGAGAAAGATCATAGCCCCGCCGCGTTTCACAATGCCGAAGAACAGATCGTCCGGCTCGGTGCTATACGTCACCTCAAACCCGAGCTTGTCGCAATAAAACGCAAACGCCGCAGCGACATCCTTCACTATAAAAACCGGCGAAGCGCCGCCTATCTCTGGTCGAGTAATCATTCTATGGCCAACTCCATTCGCCTTTCACTGATCTTTTGTTCGGGCGATCAGGAGCTTCATAATTTCCTCGGCTCCGACGCGGCTTTTTTTCTTAATAAAATCCCGGGGCGTATTGTCGCCGATCTCGAAAACGATCGCTTCCATTTTGTGTGCCGTGAGGAAGTAATTGCGCGAGACACGAGCCGGTAGAGGATTGTCCTGGGCCTGAATGACGGGCTGGTAACCGGGAAGAGCCGCCTGGATATTCGTCAACCAATCTTGCACCAGACCCGGCGAATTGCCCTCGTTCCTGCGGGTCATCGGATAGTAAATGTCATTCCAGGTAGAGTGAAAATCGATGCCGAAATAAAATTTGCCGCCGGTCGCCTCCTCACGGTGTTTCAGAAGATCGCTGATCACTTTGCCCTCGGGCTGATTAAACACGGTCCAGTCGCGATTAAGGTCAATACCGCCGGAATTGTGCCGCCAATTACCGCCGTCAACGCCGTCGGGGTTCATGAGCGGGACGACATAGATCGACCATTCGTTTCGAAAACTCTTTGCGAGTTTTGATTTGCCCGCGACCGTCTCGATAAACGACTGCATCGCAAAATAGCCCGTAACCTCGGGCGGATGCTGGCGCGAGATGACCAACATCATCTTTTTCGAATCAGGCTTGCCAATTGTGAGCATTTTGATCGGCCTGCCCTCTTTGCTGAGGCCGATATCGGAGATCGTGAGCTTTCGCTTTTTTGCGATCCCATTCATCCACTCAAAAACTGTACGCGAATCATGCAGCTCTTGCGCACTAACCCAAAGCGGTTCGCGGCCAATGGCGAGTTGCATTACGATGCCCTTTGGGCGCGACTCGGCGCCGGTTGTTCCGGTTCCTTTATCTATCTCGGTGATACGCTCTTTTTCAAGCAGCTTCCATTTGCGACCGTCCTTGCTTATCTGCGGATCGTATCGATGACGGGCAAATTCCGGATACACGAGCCTCACGCTGACATCTTTCTTCCTGTCCGCCCAGATCCGAAACGCATACCACGGACTCATGTTTATCGGCGAATTTTCCGGCAGGATCGTCACCGTGTAAGTTAGCGGGCCGGTTCGCTCTACATTGCTGAGCCGCGCTCCGGCAAACTGATTTGTAAACGAAACACCATCCTCGGCAAACTCATAGGTCCGATGAACCTGATAAACGATCTGCCGTGA
>CAZXTS010000047.1:0-16771 GCA_964643745.1 uncultured Chloracidobacterium sp. | reverse complement strand
AGTTGGCTCCTACGGAGCCGAATACCCGGAACGTTCGGTCGATCTTTGAAATACCAACAAGCTGAAGCTTGAACTCTGAACTTCTTTGCGGACTTAGCGTCTTTGCGTTGAAAACTTCCCGGTTGCCGAAGTGGCCGCCCGCTACTCCCTCCACCCCGGCCTTCGGCCACCCCTTCTCGGGCAGGAGGGGAGCTGGCGGTTCTGACTCTAGGCAGATCGTTCCAAAGTGTTTCATTTTGAGTTGTGCATAAAATGAAACAAATTTTCCCCGCAAGCCACTGAGAATGCGGCACTTAACTTGTTCCATTTTGACCACAAAATGAAACAAAAGTGAAACAAGAAGCCCGTGCTCGATCCGGCAGATCGACGTTGAAGTCGCCCGCTGCCGTCTCAAAAATGGGCAAGTTGGGGAAGAACTGAGACGGAGATCGACACTTTTTTGAAAAAATGAGCCAATTCCGGCAGCAAAGCTCGGTAAATATTTGAGAGACAGCAACTTACACGTTCCAGTCTCAAGTGGAACACCCCCGGAACAAGGCCGGAACGCCACCGGGACATGCGTGTCGGACCCTGGGACAGTGGGACAAACGGGACAAGCGATCTCGGATCGGTGAAAGCCACGCACATTTTCGACGATCCGCGAGATCCGCGTTCAAATTCCCACAAACTTACGCCGTTGCAAAACCGTACGCTAAGTAAATTGACCTTGAGATCGAAGTTTTGCTTTTATTCGAGGCGACTAGAGATTAGAATCTTTGGAGAAGATGCTTAAGCCGACCATTATTGCGATACCGATATTTGCCCTGCTGATCGCGGCGGAGGCTTGGTTTGCCTCGCGGCGCGATCCTTCGGCATACGAAGCGAAAGACGCGTGGAATAACATCTTTATCGGATTTATGAGCGTTGCGTTCGGTGCTTTGTTCGGCGTGTTCATCGCGGTGATCTACCTGGCAGCTTACGAACTTGCTCCTTACAAATTCCCTGCCGAAGCTTGGTGGACGTGGGTTTTGCTCTTTTTTATCGATGACTTTGCTTATTATTGGTTCCATCGCTTTAGCCACGAATCGCGGCTCTTTTGGAATTTCCACGTCGTTCATCACTCGAGCGTTTTTTACAATCTGAGCGTCGCCGTCCGGCAGAGTTGGTTCTCGGGCGTGCTTCATTGGGTATTTTATGCACCGATAATGCTGCTCGGGTTTGCTCCGTGGATGTTCGCATTGATGCACGGATTTAATCTGATATATCAGTTTTGGATACACACAAAGTTCATCAAAACGCTCGGGCCTTTGGAATATGTGCTGAATACGCCATCGCACCATCGCGTGCATCATGGGGTGAACAATCCCTACCTGGATAAGAACTATGCCGGTGTGCTTATCATCTGGGACCGGATGTTCGGCTCATTTGTTCAGGAAACGGAAGAACCGAAGTACGGCATTATTAAACCGATCGAAAGCTACAACCCGCTTTGGATAAACACACACGGCTGGGTAGAAATGTGGCAGGAAATGAAGTCTCGTGACAATTTTTTCAGCAAATTGCGATGCATATTTGCGTCTCCGAACATGGACCGCAAATAAGCGGCCCTTTGTGTGTCTGGCGGCTGTTAGCGAAAGAAAGAAGTTTCACGCGAAGCCGCAGAGAACGCAAAGCAATAAACATATGACCAAGACTTTGATGAACGTATTCACTTCTTTTGTTATCATTTCGACGCTTTTCGCCGTATCAGCTTACGCGCAGACCGTGAAGATCACGCCGAAGGAACAGGTCTATACCCGCAAGGCTCCGATCGTCGGATTCAAGAAAACCTTCAAGATCCGCCGTCCGATAGCTACCGCCGCGACGCCCGAACTTTCAAAGAAGATCACTGCCGCCATCGATCCGGTAAATGTTCTGGAGATAGATCTTCAGGAAGAACTGACGGAAATGCAATGGCTCTCCGAAGCTGATTACGAAGAAGTTTATAACGAGGGCGGCATCTTAACGATGATGATCTGGATGGAAGGTTCCGCCGCTTATACCGATGGCGTTACAAAATATGTCGTCATCGACACCGTAAAAGGCACGCGGCTCGCTCCGGCCGACGCTTTCATCGACATTGAAGCCCTGATCGCCGCCGTGAAGAAAAAGCAGGACGCCGAGGTGGAAAAGACTATCGCCGAGATCAAAAAGCATCCCGAATGGGCGGCCGACGACGATCCTAAACGTCTTTTTGAATACACTGATTTTACTGACAAAGATCTGACGAACTTTGCCGTCGATATGGCGGGCGTGGCGTTCTTTTACGATTACGGTTTTCCGAATGTCGCAAGAGCTCTCGAGCCAGAAGGCGAACTCCGCTTCTCGTGGGCTGAGATCTCGCGGTTCATCAAACGCGACGGTTTGCTCGGAAGGTTCGCTCGCTAATATACTTGTTCACAGATGAATGAACGAAAGATACGTGTGTTGGTTGCAAAGCCCGGGCTTGACGGCCATGACCGAGGTGCGAAAGTAATTGCCCGTGCACTTCGCGATGCCGGTATGGAAGTTATCTATACGGGTTTGCGGCAAACTCCGGAAATGATCGCGTCGGCAGCCCTGCAGGAAGACGTCGACGCCGTCGGCATATCGATCTTGTCCGGTGCCCACAAAACCTTGTGTCCACGCATCGTCGATCTAATGCGTGAAAACGGAATGGACGACACGCTCATCCTGGTCGGCGGCATTGTTCCCAATGAAGACATCGAGGATTTGAAATCCCGAGGCATTTCAGAAGTTTTCTTGCCCGGAACCTCGACCGAAGACATCGTCACATATATTCGTGCGAACGTTAGAGCTCAGGGCTAGTCTGCGTATGGACTTTTTTATAGATCAAAAACATAGCTATCCGTTTCGCGGAGTTTTCGCATCAAACCTTAATAGCCAATACAGGTTTAGAACAAGGAGTTAATTTCGTAATGAAAAAGCTAACAACATTATTATTTGCATTTGCGATGATCGTTTCGGCGACATTTATCAGCGGAGCCATCTCATCGGTGACCGGCGGCGGCGATTCGTTTTCCGCACAGGCTCAAACATCTGTTAAAAGAAAACGAAAGGTCGGCGTAACCCGCCGAGTTTATCGCGGCGGAAAATACGCCGGAACACAGATATGGAACGGAACAAGATGGGTCGCCTACAAGACCTGGCAAGGCGGCAAATGGGTGACGAACAAATCATGGCGTACCGGCCGCAAGGTCGTCAGTCGAACTAAGAAGATTGTTTATTAAACACAGAAAGCGTCCTTAACCGGACGCTTTTCACTTTGGCACAGCGAATGCACCTTTATGTATAAAGCACAGGTTATGATTTGGAACATTACCAGAAAAGGAGTTAACGTTATGAAATACAAAGGTTTACAGATATTCGTTTTTGCATTCGTTGCCGTATTATTTTCATACGGAAGTGCATCAGGACAGATCGTTAATGCCGCGAAGGACGCCGCCGACAAAGCGAAAGAGGTGACGAAAAAGACCGGGGTGGTCGTGACTGATGGGCTGGAAAAGATCGCGGACAAAACTAAGGACGCTACTGTGGATGGCACAAAGAAGGCCGCCAAAACGACCAAGAATTTTGGCAATAAATCGGTAGAAGTTACCGAAAATATTGCCGAAGGCACCGTTCGCGAAGGCAAATTTTACACGGTAAAGACCTGGGATGGAACCAAATGGGTATCCAAACAGGTTTGGTTCGCAAGCAAGAAGACCGCCGATAAAACCAAAGATGTGGTAGTTGGCGATGAAGACCAAAATTAGTTGTTTGATACGACCAAGCGACGAGAGAAGAGGCATTTCCACTAAAGGGATGCCTCTTCATGATTAGATCGGATCGGTTCCGACATTTAATATTTCAGACCAATCCCGGTAACTGGACGATCTAAGATCGAAATATGATCTCCTTAAACCGAAACTCTTGCGAAGTAAGCAGGTGCGGCAGCGAAGATCAGTACCATAATGCAATATGCGGTGCCGGCGATGGCGTCGCGTTGGGCGAAAAACTCGCCTAGACTTACTCCGCGAATGCCAAGAACAACGGTGAACTCGACGATCAGGAGTATAGAAGAGGCGATCAAGCCTACCAATATCCCATTCTGAATGTTATCGAAAAGATCAAACCGCCGAACGATCCATCGTGCAGCAAAAATGATCACAAGAAAAAGAAATGGCATTTCGATCAGTTCGGACCAACGTTCGCCAATATGTGGAACGACGAACATCGTGCGAATAATGCCGAATACGAAGGCGACCGAAAAGACAACAATGAAATATACCAAAGCGGATTCGATGACCCTTATCATGTTCGAACACGGGAAAGCAGGAACATTCCGAACGCGGTGAAGATAACAAGCGGCGACCAAACGGCCACAGCCGGAGCCAACGTTCCATTGAGTCCAAGCTGCTCGATCGCGGACGTTACACCAGTAAAAAACAGCCAAAGGCCGACGGCATATCCGATCGTCACCACCTTCCCTTTCCTGTCAAGCGAAAGAGCAAACGGTGCGGTAAATATGGCGATGATCAAAGGCAAAAAAAGCGTTGCGTAGCGTTTTTGAAGTGCGACCTCAAAACCTCGACGCTCGACATCGGAGCGGGTCTGATCCATCTGAATACCGAGCTCCGCTATAGTCAACTGGCTTGGCTTACGGCGGACAGCGATGAACGGATTGACATCATCACCAAAAAGGGGCTCGGAGCCTGTTTCACGAGAAGTCGATATTCCGTTTAAAAGAGCGTTTTTGCGGCCGTCTTCCAGCAACCTGATCCCATTTTCCTCCCAAATGGCCTTTTTCGCACGGTACAAGGTTTGCAACCGCTCACCTTTATCAACAAATTCGTAAACCGTAAGATCCATCAATGGACAGGATGATGTGCAATTTAGGAGCCTGTTCAATTCGTTATCAGACGCAAGCGTGCTATTCGCCAACGGGTCGGCCTTCGGCTCCAGTCGGAACGAATAGACCCGCCGGTCATTAGCGATCCAAAGCTTGTTGCCGATCGCCGCCGGCTTTCCTCTGCTCCGAAGCCGATCGCGTAGGCTTTCCTGGATCTGGTTTGCGCTTGGGGCTATATATTCCTGTACCTGCCAATTAGCAAGACCTAGAAATGACATTAAGAGAAAGCATGGAACTAAAAGACGATAAATGCTTTGTCCCGCAGCAACCCAGGTCACTAATTCGTTTTGCCGCGATTTGATCACGTAAGTTGCGAGCACTGCGATCATTGCCGCGGATGACACCAAACTAAGGTAAACGAATGGCAAAAGGAAGAAAAGATATTTTAGCAGAAGGAAGGTCCCGCCCTCCATAGAACCGGCAAAACGCCAAAGCTCAAATGCTGTAAAAACCAGGAAAACCGATGAAAGAAAAGCCAGCGTGATCAAAAAATAGCGGATCAGATCATAGAGAATATCAAAATCTCGCAGGCCGGTCGTCAGATCGAGGATCAGGCTGCGGCGGTCGACGCCGGTCCGCTCGCGGCGAAAGCGTGGAAGAAGGGCCGCCAGGCTGGATAACGCGTCACCTCCGGTTCCTGTTCGGGTCGATATACCGAACCAGACTATCGCGGAAGTTATAGCGGCAAGCGGCAGAAGTCCTGCAATAAATACAGGGACTGTACCTGCCCGAGCCAATTGTTCACCGAGAAATGCGACTAAATAAAAGCTGATCAAAGAGACGAGTGAAAGGAAGATGCCAAATCCGCGGCCGCCACGATTAAAACGCAGAACAAGCAGCGCACCGAGTATCGCAAACAGGAAAGGGGCCAGCGAGAGCACCATTCGCCGCTGCCAAATGATGTTCGCTTCGGTTCGCTCGCTTCCCTCTTTTGTGCGGGCCGCGTTAGCCAACTCAGCAAGGCCGAGCTCTTCGATCGAAAGTTCCCTATCTCCGAGCTTTGAGATCAATTCACCGCGCCGTGTTTGGATCGCAAACCGGATCTCGCCAAGCGTTTCGGAGACTATCTTTTCACCGTTCTCGCCGGGAGCGATCGTTGTTGAGACGGCGTTTGCCAGAAGAAGTTCTGATCTTTCGCCTGACGAATCTATTCGGCCATCGCTGCTCGTTATCAGACGCACATTGCCGGTCTTTTCGTCTTCGGCATGGATGAAAATATTCTTCCACGTCCCGGTGGCCATATCGCCATCTTTGACATATGCCGTGTACCCAGCGATCTCTGTGTTAAAAACGCCCGGCTCGATCGGTGATTCGAGCTTGTAAATAGCGGTCTGAAGGGCAACGGTCCTCACCACTCTTGCGGCCAAGGGAACGCCGAATAAATTCACCAGGATCGCGAAGATAGATAGAGCAATGCCCAATACCGCGATCGGTGCGACCACTTGTAAGTTGCCTATGCCGGATGCACGGATCGCCACCAGCTCACTGTCACCCTGCATTTTCGATAGTCCGATTATCACCCCGACCAATACCGCCATCGGACATGTAAACGCGACGACGTTCGGGATCAAGGCGACTGCAAGTTGCCAGACCAGCGAAGGGGGAATATTTGCACTAAAGAAGATATCGGAGAAGCGACCCGCCTGTTGAACAAAAAGGATCACGCTGAGCAATGCCCAGGCGAAGCCGACGTAGGGGATCACCGAACGTAACAAATATAGCGAGATCGATGTGCCTATCTTTCCTTTCATCCGTTTGGTGAAGCGGCCGTTTCGAATCGAGCCCGTAGCGGATGATCCAATGATCGATCGATTATCTTCTGGTGGGCTACGATCAATTCGGGAATTCCGGGAATGTGTTCATTCATTTTTGCAAAATCTTCGGGATTTTCTTTCCGTACGGAACGGAGCGATGCGAGCCAACCCGGTGATAACGGCCCCGTCAATCTACCGCCGTGGCAATTTTCGCAAACAAGATGCTGTGCCGAATCAAATGCCGGCCGTTCGGAATCAGAAAATTCGTGGCCGCACGTATGACAGCAACGCCAATCGGGAAGCACACCGGCAAGCCGTAAGAGCCACGATTCGAAATAGAAGCGGAGTAGCAAATTGTCCGATCCGATCACGATATCGGTTTCGAGACATGCTTTCAGCATTCTGAAAAGCACCTGGTTCGGATCGCCAGGCAAGGTGAATGCAAGCATAAGGTCGCCAAAATACGAATATGCAGACAGCATTTCCGGTCGGCTGGCAACGGTGAAATTGGAGCGAAGCAATTCCGCGTTCTGAACAGAGACAAGTTCGCGGTCCTCCCTCTGAAAATATATTAGATTAATGATATTGAACGGCTCGAGCGAACTTCCAAATTTGCTATTCAGGCGTTTTATGCCTTTCGCGACGCCGCGGATCACACCATGATCCCGGGTCAGGGCGACGATTATTCGGTCGGCCTCCGCCAGATCGTGACTCTTGAGCACAATGGTTTCATTTTCGATCAGCGGCATTGCAGGTTCTGCAGAGAGGTGCGGTCTACCAGGGAATAAAGTAAAGTACCCAGGCGATAAGGAGGCTAATGCCGACGAACTGTGCGAAAGTTTTTGCTCCGTAAAGTACGCGGTCGCGAAGTTCGCCGTCAGTAAATACCGCGAATAGCACGGATACAAAGAAGGCAAAAGCTACAAGATAGAAAAAATGGCTCATTTCTTCCTCCCGAAATGGATGTCCATAGCATCCATTACAGCCAGGTAATTTAGAAGGCCGGAAACTTCAAGAAATCGGCCGCCATATTCAAAACCTGCACCAGCAGCGACGCTCGGATCGGGCGTGACAGAAAAGACAAAGCTAAGCAGGTCGCCGAGACCGTTACCGAACGTTGCGATCATATTAAGGATGTACAGCAATTGTCCGTCCTTATATTCAAACCCCGGATAATACGCACCGCCGCTCAGGATGCCGATCACGAACATTGCCCAGATCGAGACGCTTATGAGCGCTCCACGCCGCCAATTTCCCTGCAAAAAATGCCCTGCTCCGGGGAAAAGCCAGCCAAGAACTCCGATTATTACAGGATTATTCATCTAATATGGTCCGTATTTCCTTAATAAATAACTTCAAATGTCCGATTCCAACAGCTACGAGAATGTATGACGTTTGCTAGTTTAACCATTCTATCTAAGACGTTTAAGCCATCGATTTAATGCACTGTCTCGAACACTGTCAAATTAATGTGATGCTGCAAATATTACCGGTATCTGCTCCAATTAAATCAGTTAACATACTCAAACGACTTGCAATGTCGGACAAACTCCTCAAAAAGGCTTCTTGAAAGATGATCCGTTTTCCACGATAGCTCCGGATGCCACTGCACACCGACCACAAATCGCCCTTCACGCGTGTCTTCGACCGCTTCTATTACGCCGTCGGCAGCCCAGGCTACTGCACGCAACTTCGATCCTACGACCTTTATCGCCTGGTGGTGGTGCGAGTTGACACGTACATCTTCATTTCCGGATTCGACGAGCGACGCCAAAATGCTGTCGTCATCAATACGAAGACGATGCGAATTTCGTTCAAGCGGCGGTCCTTGATCATGCTTAAGCGCTGATTCCACCTGCGAACTGATGTCCTGGTAGAGGCTTCCGCCGCGTGAAACGTTCAAGATCTGATGGCCATAGCATATACCGAAGATCGGCAGCCTTAATTCTTCGGCCGCGGCAAGCACCATCAGGTCTGTCTCGTCTTTTTCCTCGACGACCTTTTTCAGTGCGTTGTGCGGATGTTCGCCGTAGCGATACGGATCGGGGTCGGTATCGCTTCCGGGAAGCAGAACACCATCCAAGCCGCCTACCAGCTCGCGAATATATTCACTATTCGGTATCAGCGGTATCTGAATCGGAATCCCACCCGCGGCAACTATCGCCTCGCTGTAATCGCGCCCTAGATAGAAGCGGCGTGTTTCCAGCTCAAGCCGCATCGTGATGCCTATTAGCGGTCTTTTCGACATAAAGCTAAATGTTCGGCCAATTTGGGCAAGGTGTCAATTTGAGCATTTGAAATTAAAGGCATATCATTTACTTTTTATGCGAAATAGCGAAAATATCGCGAAAATCCGTTCGACGACGGTAATTTTGGTCCAGCGTGACGGCAAGGTCGCGATGGCCGGCGATGGCCAGGTAACGCTTGGCGAAACGGTCATAAAGGGAAGCGCACGAAAGGTTCGCAGGCTCGGCGACGGAAAAGTGATCGCCGGTTTTGCGGGTTCAACTGCCGATGCTTTCTCTCTGCTCGGCCGGTTCGAAAAGAAATTGAGCGAATATCAGGGCCAGCTTGAACGGGCGGCCATCGAACTCAGCAAGGATTGGCGAACGGATAAATATCTCCGCAGTCTCGAGGCTCTTTTAATTGTTGCGGACAACAATGATGCGTTTCTCATATCCGGAAAAGGCGATGTGATCTCTTCGGATGATGGCATGCTCGCGGTCGGCTCGGGAAGTATGTACGCAATGGCCGCGGCCCGTGCGATGATGAAACATACTGATCTTTCAGCCCGCGAGATCGCTGAGGATTCACTGCGGATAGCCTCGGAGATCTGCATTTATACAAATTCGGATATTGTTGTTGAAGAACTTTCCTAATGGCCATCTATTTAGGCGGCGAGACCGCCGTTGCAAAACCAAGATTGGATGATCTGACGCCGCGTCAGATAGTCGAAGAACTCGATAAATACGTTGTCGGGCAAATGGATGCGAAGCGTGCGGTCGCTGTGGCATTACGCAACCGCATCCGGCGCCAGAAGCTTCCGGCTGAGATCGCCCAGGACGTATTACCGAAAAATATTTTGATGATCGGCTCGACCGGAGTCGGAAAGACTGAGATCGCTCGGCGGTTGGCCCGCATCGCCGATTCACCATTCATTAAGATCGAGGCCTCGAAGTTCACCGAGGTCGGCTATGTCGGACGGGACGTTGAGAGCATGATCCGCGAGTTGATGGATGTTGCTGTCGATATGACAAAACAGATGGCATACGAGGACGTTCGCGCTCGTGCTGAGCAGAACGCCGAGGAAACGATACTTGATGTTCTTTTGCCGCCGGCTGCCTTACATTACAACCCAGAAGACTTAGAACCCGAACCGCCCGCGAATCGTACCCGTGAAAAGCTCCGCGATCAATTGAGAAGAGGCGATCTTGACGACCGTATGATCGAGATAGACACGCAGGATCGTGGCAATGCTTCGATCGATTTTGTCGGCGCTCAGGGAATGGAAGAAATGGGCGTAAATTTGCGTGATATGTTCGGAAATCTGTTCCCGACGAAGACCGTTCGACGTAAAATGCGACTCGCGGATGCTCGCGGTTATCTGGTCCGCGATGAGCAGGAGCGGCTTGTCGATATGGAACAGATCACTCGAATGGCGATCGACAAGGTCCAAAATTCCGGAATTATCTTCCTTGATGAGATAGACAAGATCGCCGGCCGAGAATCGGGAGGGAATCCGGACGTATCCCGCGAAGGCGTTCAGCGCGACCTGCTCCCGATAGTCGAAGGAACGAACGTAAACACACGTTACGGAATGGTCAGTACTGAACATATCCTGTTCGTTGCGGCCGGTGCGTTTCACGTATCGAAACCTTCGGACCTGATCCCTGAACTACAGGGCCGTTTTCCGATCCGCGTAGAGCTCGAATCGCTTACTATCGACGACCTTAAGCGCATACTGACGCAGCCCAAGAATTCGCTGATTAAGCAGTATCAGGCGCTTTTAAGCACAGAGGGAATCGAGCTTATATTCACCGAAGATTCAGTTGCCCGGCTCGCCGAAATGACCGCTGAAATGAACAAATCCACTGAGAATATCGGTGCCCGGCGGCTGCATACATTACTTGAGAAACTGCTTGAAGAGATCAGCTTCTTAGGCAGTGAATTAGAAGAGAAAATGCAAACGATCGATGCCGCATATGTCGAAGCAAAGCTAAGCGGGCTGATCGAGGATCAGGACCTGCGGCAGTATATTTTATAAGTTTAAGCGCATGACAAAGGGAACCGCTTCGAAGAAAGACAATAAGCAATTAAGGCTTAAGCACTTCGCGATTAAAGCACCTCTGCTTTTAGTGGCGCTTATGGTGCTTACCGGTTTTCAATGCGGAAAGCGCGGAGCCCCGGAACCGCCTCGTGAACGTGTGCAGCAGCGGGCCGAGTTAAGCGGTTTCCAACGCGGGAACACGGTCGTTCTTTCATGGAAAATGCCCGCAAGAAATGCAGATGCCGGCAGCGTGTTGTTCATCGACCGGGCCGAGATCTACCGGCTTGCCGAACCGATGACTTCACCTCAACAGATCACGGAAGCAGAATTCGCGACACGGGCCATGGTTATTGGTTCGCAGAAGTTTGAGCCGGACGACTTTGCTCTGAAAACGATCACTTATCGAGACACGCTGCAGTTCGCAGGTCAGGCAGTTCGATTGCGTTATGCGATCCGTTTTGTGAACGCCTCGGGACAACGAGCGGCGTTTTCCAATGTATTACTTCTCGAACCGGCGGCAAGCATTGCTCTGGCCCCGACTTCCCTTTCGACCGATCTTTCGCAGGAAGCGATCACGCTGAACTGGATCGCCCCTGTCGCAAGCGTTGACGGTACAACGCCTGTTAATATCCGCGGGTATAATGTTTATCGTTCGGAATCTGCGACGCAGGCCGGTCGCCTTTTGACGAAGGATCCGATAAATGAAACGGAATTTGCCGATCGGTTCTTCGAGTTTGAAAAGAAGTATTTTTACTTTGTTCGTGCTGTCTCAAGCGGAACCGGCGGCGAACCGGTTGAAAGCACCGAATCGAATATAGCGGAAATTTCGCCGATCGATACATTTCCGCCTTCGGCCCCCGTAGCGATAACCCTCGCGGCAACGCCGACGTCGATCTCCATATTCTTCCCGAACAACCCCGAAAAGGACATCGCCGGTTATTTGATATATCGTTCAGAAGACAAAGAAAAACCCCTTGCCGAATGGGAACTGCTCACACCCGAGCTGACCGAGAAAACGACGTTTCTGGATAACACTGTAGAATCAGGCAAGACATACTTCTACTACATTACCGCCACCGACAAGTTCAAGAACGTAAGCCCGCCAAGCGAGATCGTCAGCGAGACGATCCCATAAAAAAGGAACCGCAAAAACTTGCAGTTCATTCGTTCCTATAACAAAGAGAAAGGCCTGCTGCATGCCGGCAACAGACCTTGTATCTCTTTAGTTCAGTCAACTCTGTCTTGGATCAAGAGCATCGCGCCGACAAGATCCTCAAAAGTGTCCCTGCTTTCCGTAATTCCCTTCTTTACTTTCCGAGCCGGATTTCCAACAAGGGCGGCTAACAGGCCGGAATTCACATTGCAAATTCCTAATTATCAAAACGCGTTTCAGTGAAGACAGGTTAACCCGAATTGCCCACAAAAGTCAAGATTTTTTTTCATAAAATTAGCAATCTTTTTGCAAGAGTGCCGGAAGATGCTGTATCTACACAATTTAAGGCAACAATAGATTGTGTTTCGCCAGATAATTTGGCAAATGCAAAGGGAGTTATATAATCGTTCTCAATGAGAATCGAGATCGACGAATATTTACGCCCATCAAAGATCGTTTGCGTCGGGCGGAATTATGCGGACCACGCAGCCGAATTGGGCAACGAGGTGCCAAAAGAACCGTTGCTTTTTTTGAAGGCTCCATCTGCGATCATTACCAACGGCGAAGCGATAAAGATCCCAACACAGTCGAACCAGGCGGAACACGAAGCAGAACTTGCGGTCGTTATCGGACGTGAGTGTAAGGACATCCGTGACGACGAAGATCCGCTAAGCTATGTGCTCGGCTATACGTGCCTGAACGACGTTACGGCTCGTGATATACAGCGCCACGACGTTCAGTTCACACGCGGAAAATCGTTCGATACATTTTGCCCGATCGGGCCATGGATCGAGACCGAGCTGGATGTTTCTGACCTTCGCGTTACCTGCACGGTGAATGGCGATAAAAAACAGGACGGGCGAACTTCGCACATGGTCTTCCCTGTCGATTTTCTGATACGATACATTTCAAGACAGATGACTCTGAACGAAGGCGACGTGATCGCGACCGGAACACCTTCCGGAGTTTCGAAACTAAATCCGGGAGACGTTTGCGTGGTTGAGATCGAAGGCATCGGAACGCTGAGCAACCCGGTCACATAAATGATCCGCACGTTCTTATAAACAAATACTTATGAAATTTTTTATTGATACTGCAAACTTGGATGAGATCAAAGAAGCCAATGAAATGGGCTTGATCGATGGCGTGACGACGAATCCTTCGTTGGTGGCAAAGGAGGGCGATGTCGATTTCAAAGAACACATCGCGGCGATCTGTAAGATCGTCAAAGGCGATGTTTCGGCTGAGGTCACAGCACTCGACACCGAAGGCATGCTGAACGAAGGCCGCGAGCTCGCAAAGATCGCCGAGAATGTGGTCGTTAAATGTCCGCTGACACTCGATGGCCTAAAGGCGACGCAGAAGTTCACTGCCGAAGGAATTGGCGTAAACGTTACGCTTTGCTTCTCATCGGCTCAGGCACTTTTGGCCGCGAAAGCCGGTGCGAAATACATCTCGCCGTTTATCGGACGCCTGGACGACATCGCACAGAACGGAATGCAGCTCATTGAAGAGATCGTTCAGATCTATGACAATTACGATTTCGACACACAGGTGCTTGCCGCATCGATTCGCCACCCGATGCATATCGTTGACTGTGCATTGGCACGAGCGGACGTCGCCACGATCCCATTCAAGGTGATCAAGCAGCTAGTCCATCATCCGCTGACCGACAAGGGACTCGACTCCTTTCTGGCCGACTGGAAAAAGAGCGGAAGATAGTTTAGTAACAACGGATTAACACAGATTTTCGCGGATTTTTCCTGGATCAAACAATAACTCATACAATTCTGGTTTGTAATCCGTGCTAATCCGCGCAAATCCGTTGTTAAAATTCCTGGATCATTGCCCGAGTAGTTCTTTAAGCGCACCGTGATGAGCGGCGGCGTCCAGATCTTTTTGCAAACCTGACTGATATTTCTCGCGAAATCCCTCGTCTTCGCCTTCCATTGCTACCAATTCACGAAGCTTTGTTATGTGCAGTTCAACTACATCTACACTAAAGCCGTCTTTCTGAGCAAACATCTCATCTATATCGACAATAAGCGTCGAAAACTTACGAAGCCAATTGAAATCCGGGTCCTCAAGCAAGACATTTAGAAACTGCCCTGGGGTCTGCGGCCCATTAATTCCCTCATAGATCGCCCGCTCATGATCGAGCAAGGATTTGTGCAGCTTAAGCAGCAGATCACGGCCATTTTTCAACAATTCAGCGTTTTGCATAAAACAATTCTACACCCTTTTATAAATTATAAGTACCGTGCTAATCTTTGATTATTAGCCAGCTAATCAATTATAGTTAGCCTGCTAATAATCTTTTCTTTGCCTGCTAACTAAAGATAATTAGCGGGGTAATAAACAGACAAAACCGCTTAATGGAATTTCATTCGACAGTCAGCCACCTACTCCAACGCGTCGGGACCGCACACAAGACATTTCTTGAAAAGCGGCTGAACGAAACGGGCCTGCATAGCGGTCAGGTTTTCTTGCTTGTCGAATTGTGGAAACGAGACGGCCGCCGCCAGGTCGATCTCGCCGCCGCATTGAACGTCGCTGCACCGACGATAAACAAGACTTTGATCGGCTTGATCGAAAATGGCCTGGTTACGCGTGACCGCGTTGAGGACGATGCCCGCTCGACGCGCATTTTCTTGACCGAATCGGGCAAAGCCATCCGCACGCGGCTCGAAGATCAGTGGTTCGAGATCGAATCGGAGATCCTTACCGAGCTGACGGACGCAGAAAAGCTGATGCTCATTGAGATTCTGAACAAACTGAAACACTTTTATTTCGGGACCGACCCGGACGAGGAATAATTGACTCATCTTAAACCTTTGCTTGAAGCCCTTTTCAAGGTAAGATTCAGAAAACCGATCAACGGAGGTGCGAAATGAAATACCTATTGGCTAGCGATGGCTCGCCGCAGAGCGAGGCCGCGATCGAGGCTCTAAAACGATTTAAGCTCAACCAAGGCGACGAAATAAAGATAATCAGCGTGGTCGATATGGCCGTCCCGATGGCGATCGATATTTACGGCGGATATTTGCCGGACACCGCCGAGATGGAAAAGACCGCCCGCGAACACGCCGCGAAGATATTGACAGAAACATGTGAAAAACTCGAAGGCATTTGCGGCGGCGACAAGGTCTCGGTCACAAGCGATGTTCTCTTTGGTACGCCCGAAAGCCGCATTGTTGAAACGGCCGAAGAAATGGGTGCGGATATGATAATCGTCGGTTCGCATGGCTACAGCCGCTGGGAACGGTTGCTGCTCGGGTCGGTTTCCGATTCGGTCGTAAATCACGCACCGTGCTCGGTCTTGGTCGTCCGTGTCCCGGCGAGCGAATAGATGAAACCGGGCGATGAGATCACCGTAAATGCATTTGGTTTCGACAAAAAGTTAAAGCGAAGCTGGAAGTGTCTAGTCACCGGCATTGAAGGTAATGCTTTAACACTTGTCGGAGAATTTAAAGAAAAGGTTGAACATCCCGATCTCGGCACGATCGAAGCCGGCACAATATCGACCGAATACTTCTGGCTCGATGGCTGGCACAACATCTTTCGTTTCACCTCACCGACAGGCCAACTGAAATGCTGGTATTGCAACCTAACAATGCCGCCGGAATTGTCAGATAATTCACTGGATTACATTGATCTGGATATCGACATCGTCATCTGGCCTGATGGAACACATCAGGTTCTTGATGAAGCCGAATTCGCGGTTAATGCCGAGCGATTCGATTACAGTTCGGAGATCCGCGAAAATGTACGCCGGTCTGTTAATGCGATAATGGAACTTTTGCGGTCGGGCAAACCTCCTTTTGATAATTTGAATCACACACCGCAACAAATCTGATAGATTTACGTGAAGGCATTCAAGTTCATTCCAAAATTTCGTTATCGGAGAATAAAAATGAAAGTGACCCCGGCCCGGACAACACCGATTCTTGCCATAGTTCTTTTCGTTTCGACTTTGGCTCATGCCCAAACGCAGACCGACGTTCCGCAATATGCCGATCCGATGGCAAACATATCCATCGAAATGACGCGTGTTTCGCGAAACGTTGAGGAGCTGACGCAGCAGTTAAAGTCATTTGTCGAAAAGTTCGAAAAGGTCGGCGGGCTTAACATGACCGAAAAACAGCAGCGGCTAATTCTCGGCATGGAACTGCTCGTCCGCACTGAACAGCGGATCACCGAATGGCAAAGGTATCAGATCGAGCTCGTAAAACAGCAGAGCGAGGCCCGTGCAAAGCTCGCCGGTATCGAGATCGAACTAAACCCCGAACGCCTTGAACGCTCAACGCAATGGGAAGGCTCGACACGGGCACCGGAACTGCGCGAAAGCCGACGCCAAACGCTGATCGCAGAACGACAAAGCCTAACTTCGTTGATGAATCAGATAGATAGTTCTTTGAGCGAGGCAAATTCGGTTTTGCGGGAGGCACAAGGGCTGGCAAACCGGCTTCGTCGGACGTTCCTGCCGCAGATAGAACAGGAATTATATCAGTAAAACTGAATCGAAAGTCTGAGCATCATGCCACGAATGCACGAATGATCCTAAAGAAATAATGCATCGGTACAAGTCTCGCAAGTTGTACCTGGAAAGATTCGTGCATTAGTGGCTATTTCTCAATAGCGTCCTAAACGAGAAAAGAAAGAGAAAGAATTAAGTCTCTCAAAGAGTT
>CAZXTS010000046.1:0-16780 GCA_964643745.1 uncultured Chloracidobacterium sp. | reverse complement strand
TCACAAGAAAATAAAAGATCGCGAAAATTATAACGAACGGCAATATGGCCCATATGAGGCCGCCACCGTCGCTCTGTTGAAATAGTAAGAATGACATCATCTAATATTGATAGTACGGACAAAAGGAAAATGATATCGCGGGGAACAGCGATTATCAAACACTCGCCGCGTCATTCTCCTGCAATTTACTTAGAAATTCTTTTTTGAACTCGCGGAAAACGCCGGATTTGATAGATTGCCGAATGCGACGCATCGTGTCAAGGTAGAACGCGAGATTGTGATGCGAAAGCATCGTCGCCGCTGCCATTTCGCCTGCGTTATTCAAATGTCTAAGATATCCGCGTGAATATCGCCTGCATACCGAACAGACGCATTCAGGATCAAGCGGCTCGCTGTCTGTCGCAAATTTCGCGTTCCGGATATTGATCTTGCCGCGTGATGTAAAAACGCCCCCCGTCCGCCCGTTTCGCGTCGGCATTACGCAATCGAACATATCAATGCCGTGCGAAACCGCTTCGATCAGATCTTCCGGCGTTCCTACACCCATTAAATACCGCGGAGCACTGTCCGGCATCTTTGGTGCGATATGTTCGAGCACGCCATACATCACACTCTTTTCTTCGCCAACGCTTAGTCCGCCGATCGCGTAACCATCAAACCCGATCTCGACCGTTCGTTCCAAACTTTCATCACGCAGATCAAAATGCCCCGCACCTTGAATAATCCCGAACAAAGCCTGTTCTCCGTTCAAGTCCCTCGATTGCGGATCGTGGATTTCGGATTGCGGATTTCTGCCGCTGTCCATTCCAGTTTCCTGTAGCTCGTTGAATCGTGCTTTCGATCTCGCCGCCCAACGTGCCGTCAACTCAAGACTCTTCTTCGTCGCTTCATAGCCTGCATCGCCCGGCGGACATTCATCAAAGGCCATCACGATCTCAGAACCCAATGCCGCCTGGATCTCCATCGAAACTTCGGGCGACAAAAACTGCTTGCTCCCGTCAAGGTGCGAACGAAACTCAACTCCGTCTTCGTTAAGTTTTCGTAAGTCGGTAAGCGAGAAAACCTGAAACCCACCGGAATCGGTCAAATACGAACGGTTCCAACCGGTGAATTTATGTAGCCCGCCGAGCCCTCGAATGATATCCGGCCCGGGACGCAAAAACAGATGATATGTATTGCCTAGAATTATCCGTGCGTCAAGTTCGTCCTCAAGCCATTCGAACCGAACACCTTTAACAGAACCCTGCGTTCCGACAGGCATAAAAACGGGCGTCTCGATAACCGAGCGCCTCGTTCTTATCGTTCCGCTGCGAGCCTCACCATCAGTAGCGGTTACTTGCCAATCGATCGCATTCATCTAGATCAGTAATTAGTAATTAATAATTAAGTAATTACTAATTATGCCATCCAACATCCTCAACGCTTTCTCCCGAGCAACGCCCAGATCTTCTCGGCTCCCGATGCCATGCTGCTCGCGACCCTTCCGTGTTCATCGATCAACATAGCCGAAGGCGTTCCTTGCAGGCCGATGCTTTTTGCCAGTTCGCTGCCTTTTCCGGCTACCGTGGGCGAAATAAAGCCTAGGCCTCGCGCTCCTTCTTCTTCATCGCCGCTAACGAGGACCAAAAGATTGGCATCGTTTGCTCCACGAGAGCTGTCCCATTCAAGCAGAGCCTCGTGCATATCCACACAATGCGGACACGTCATTCCCCAAAGCACCGCGAGTGTCTTTCGGCCGGTCAACGAATCCACCGTCAGTGTCTCGCCATTTACCGCATTAAACGAAAAATCCGGCACTCGTTCGCCGATCTTTAGCGGCTGCGTCAGGCCGTTCATGTTCGCGACGTAAACGTAATCTTCCGTAAGATCTTTCAACCGTATTCCTTCGATCAGATCCCTTATCGCCTTGTCGCCGGTCGAAACATAGCTGGCAATGTTACCGTTCTTATCGACGAAAAGAGCCGCCGGTGTCCATTGAGCCTTCATCGCTTCGGCTACCTCTCGCTTTTCCTGCACGAGAACTTTTATTCCGCCCGCTTCGCCATATTTTTCTTTATTGTCGTCCAGTGAACCGCTGCTAAAGAACACAAAGTCCAGATCCTCGCCAAATTCAGCCTGCCAATTTTTGATCTCGGGAAACAACGCCTTGCACGGCCCGCATTCGGGGCTGACAAAGAACGCGAGCGTCGGCCTGCCATTTCCAAAAACATCGTCACGACTAACCGTTTCACCTTCAATTGCCTTCAAAGCAAAATCCGGCACCGGCGAACCGATCGCAAGACCTTCGGTCGGCGGAACACCTTCAACGCGTTCGACCTGCCCGCCGTCTTTAGAAATAACCTCAAGCAGTTCGATCCGCCGAATGATCTCACCCTGCTGATCGAAAATTCGCTTCAAGAAATAAACGGCGACCGCAAGCAGCCCCAACACCAAGATCATTATTAACGTAGATGCCATACCAGAATTGTTATCGACCAAACTCGCGCCCTGTCCGTCGCTTCCCTGCACGGCAAGCGTCAGCGCGAGCACACCAAAAATTCCATTCCTTATCAAACTGCTTTTCCCGACCGGCTCGCTGTGGATCTGCCCAAAACAATGACAATCCGGCGCGTTGCCCTGCGCGATCTGATATATCATTCCACCCAAGAACGCGGCAATGAGCAACACCGCCGCCACCGCCGAAATCCAAGATGTCGAAACAAACAAAAACCCAAACGCAAGAAGCAGCTCAAATATCGGCAGACCAACGCCTATCGGTTTCGCCAACGCATCAGGCACGCCAAAACTCTTGACCGCCTTCTCCGAGCCTTCAAGATCCATCAGCTTCCCGATCCCCGCCAATACGAAGATCCCAAATAGCACCATTCTAACTATCAAAAGAACTTCATTCATCATTCATCATTCACCGCTTCCCAACCCTCTTATCCATTTTGTGTTTTTCTTTCAACCTGATCGGCGTCGCAAAAAATTCAAATTCATCGCGGAGGCGGTTTTCGATATAACGCAGGTAAGAAAAGTGTAGTCCCGACTTGTTTCCACCGGATGTGAAAAGCACGAATAGCGGCGGACGCATTCCGCCCTGCGTGATGTATTGCACTTTCAGACGAGAGACGCCGCCCTTGACCGGAGCCGGTGCGGTCCCGCCTCTCGGCTGAGAAATATTTTCCTCAAAGAACTTATTGAGCTGTGAAGTCCCCACGCGAAAGTTCCGAGCCTCGTGAGCCTGTATAACCAGCGGCAACAGCTTCGGCACGCGTTGGCCGGTCAACGCCGAAGTGGTCACCATCGGAGCCCAGTCGAGAAACTTCAGACTCTGCCGCATCTTGTGCTCAAACTCATAGATCGTGTTCGTTTCCTTTTCTTCGAGCGCGTCCCATTTGTTGACGACGATGATCACCGAACAGCCCGCATCGACCGCATAACCGCCGATGTTCGCGTCCAAATGCGTGATGCCTTCGACCGCGTCTATCACCAGTAGTGCAACGTCCGCACGCTCCAGAGCTTTTACGGCCATCACGACCGACATCTTCTCGGCCATCTCGACCGTCTTGCCCTTTCGCCGAATTCCGGCCGTATCGATCAACGTGAACTTCTGCCCATCAACCTCAAGCTGCGTGTCGATCGCATCACGCGTGGTTCCGGCGATCGGCGAAACGATCACGCGTTCTTCGCCCAAGAGCTGATTCAGCAGCGACGACTTCCCTACATTTGGCCGCCCGACTATCGCCAGCTTTATCTCGCGGGTGTCTTCATCCGGTTCTTCTTCCGGAAATTCGAGTACCTCAAATATCTTGTCGGTCATGTCGCCGACCGAAGTTCCGTGTTCTGCCGACACCGGCGAAACATCGAACCCAAACATATGAAATTCGCCCGCCTCGTCTTCGATCTTTCGCGATTCGGCCTTGTTCGCCGCAATGAACACAGGCTTCCCGATGTTCCGCAGGTAAACAGAGATCTCTTCATCCAGCGGCGTTACGCCCGCACGCGCGTCAACCACCCAGATGATCGCCTGTGCGGATTGGATCGCGAATCCGGCTTGTTTGAAGATATTTGCAGGAATGATGGCTTCGTCGTCCGGCACGATCCCGCCCGTATCGACCAGCTCGAACGTCTTCGACCGCCAATCGACCTCGCCATAGATGCGATCCCGCGTTATCCCCGGCTCATCGCCGACGATCGAACGCCGCGTTCCCGTCAAACGGTTGAACAGCGTAGATTTCCCCACATTCGGGCGCCCAATGATCGCAACAAGCGGTAAAGACATAACCTACCATCTTACGCATCCCCCCATATGCATACAACCTTCGAACTAGAATGAGAGTTCAGATGATTAATCGGTTGATGAGTACTATTGAAACCCCTAATACCTTCGATAGGCGAGTCCCGCTCAAAACCAAACAGCGTTGGATGTCTTTTTTTCGAATAGCCGGTTCGAAGCATTCAATGCTTGCAAACGTCAACACCACGCTGTTCATCTAGACAACTACTTTGGAGAAACATGATTATTCCTGTTGTCATTATTTGAGGTGTTGAAAAAGTTGAAATACAATCCAGAAGGTTTGATTCGTATGTCAACAGAGGATTTCCCATTTGTTCTTGATGACTTTTTGGCGTCCGTCGTTGAAGCCTTAAGGCTTTGGGGCGATGCTCGGGCCATTACGACATTGATACAAGGTGACTGCGACCTGCGATTTATAAACTCTGACTGGGGTGTCAACTACTGGCAACCGTACGTAGGTCTTCCTGGGCCGTTGTATTTTGCAATGACCGAAGACGATCGTCGTGCGACGGAGTCAGTTATTGAGGAGGCAGGCAAGCCCTTTCTCAATGGAACGACCAGCGACGCCCTAAATTCCGTGATGATCGCTCCGAGTGTGTCGAAAGCCATCGAAGGTTGGCGAGAAGATGCTGTTCGTTTTATCAAAGGGGGAGGGAGTGACCAATCAGGGTCGAGTTCGGAGCGACAACATTGCGTCACACCAACATCGCGGCCTGCTATTCCGTTCAAAAGCGGAAGTTACTTTGTTTGAGGCGATGACGAGAGCCCAGTTGGCCGTAGCACCCCTTCCAGTATTTGTGCGTATTGGCAATAATTACAACAGGCTCGAACCTGATTTCGTGGTAATTTACAAGGGCTTAACTTTCGTTGTGGAAGTTGATGGCGATTCATTTCACAAAGAATCGCCAGCTGAAGCAGATAGGCGGTTGGTTCCTTTGACGTACGAAGGCGTCGAAGTAAGGCGTATTCGTGCGAATGAGCTTGAATCAGAAAGGGCGGCGGATAATGTTGTCAGGGAGCTAATCGATTTTATGGCTAAGCGAAAGGCGGCCAGGTAATTAGAGGTTCGCGAACTGTGACCAACTATGTCGGGGCTTAGCCCCTCCGAGCATTATGGATGAGCGTTTTCCGGTCGAGCAGATAGCCCGCCCGCCGTGCGTAGCGGCTAAGCCGGTCGATGGGTGCGGCGAGGCGACATGTATAATCCCTTTAGATGTATAGCCCTTTCAAAGCGGTCAAAGAAGCCCTGCTTGAGCTGTTGGAACTGATATTAATTCCTGCGGAATTTGTGATCGCAACTATCGGCATCAATCGCAACCTTGGTTTGATAGGATTGGTTGCGATTCTTCTTTTGGTAGGTGCTCTCATTTGCAGGTATTTATAGAACTCCAATAGACGTATGTCAGAAAAAGATGGTATATTTTCTGACAGTCTCGAAAAGGCAATATGTCGCCAAGTATCCAGAATACAATACTTTATCGAATTAGAGGGAAAGGAAGAGGCTGGGCATTTTCTGCCAGGCACTTTTTAGATCTCGGTGGTCGTAATGCGGTCGACAAAGCCTTAAGCCGTCTTGCTCACAAAGGCCTGATACGGCGGCTTGGACTTGGAATATACGATTACCCAAAAACAAGCCTGGAACTCGGCGTCCTAAGTCCGTCGATTGACGCAATAGCGAAAGAACTCGCGGGAAAAAATAATAGCAAACTCAAAATCACACGTGCGCAAGCAGCAAATGCCTTGGGCCTTTCAACCCAAGTGCCAGCTAGAATCGTTTATTTAACTGATGGGCCATCACGTCAACTAAAGATCGGGAAACAAACCATCGTATTGAAGCATGCTTCACCCAAGACGATGGCAACCGCCGGAAAAGGAAGCGGAACTGTAATTCAGGCTCTTCAATATATTGGAAAGGAAAATGTAACGCCAGAGGTGATTGGTAGAATCAAAAAATCACTAACCGATATCGACAAGAAAGAACTGCGAAAAGATATCCACAGCACCGCTGACTGGATGAAGCCAATCATCATGGAGATCGTCAATTAACCATGGATCAGATCGCGTCACGATCAAAAGAAGATCGACAATCTATCTTCGTCGAGTCTGCAAACCGCCGAGGCATCCTACCGCAGATAATCGAAAAAGATTTCTGGGTGTGCTGGACCTTAGAAAAGCTATTCGCTCTACCCGAGGTTTCGCCACACTTGATATTCAAGGGCGGGACTTCCCTTTCCAAGGTGTATAGCGTAATTGAACGATTCTCGGAAGACATCGACGTATCTATCAATCGCAGATATCTGGGATTCGACGGTGAAACCGATCCGCTCAATATCACAGGAACAAATAAGCGAAAAAATGCAGTTGACGGAATAAAGAAAGCATGTCGCGAAAAAGTTCAAGGCTCTCTTTTCAGCCAACTGCTCGAATCATTTTCAGCAAACCTAACTGGCGACGAATGGAGTCTGATAGTTGACGAATCAGATAAAGACGGACAGACCCTACTGTTTGCATATCCCCGAGATTCTGATTCAGGTGCGGTTGAACATTTGCAATACGTTAAACCAATAATCAGGATTGAGTTGGGAGCAAGAGCAGAGCATCAACCATTTGAGAGCCGTAAGATTCGTCCGTATGCAGCCGAAGATTTTCCCGAGATATTTTCGAATCCGGAGTGTGAGATAAAGGTTCTAGCAGCCGAACGCACGTTCTGGGAGAAAGCAACAATTTTGCATGACCAATACCATAGGTCTATAGATGACAAGACAGCGGAAAGGATCTCACGTCACTACTACGACCTTATCATGCTGGCACAAACGCCAATCGCGGAACGGGCTCTTGGCGATCGTTCACTGCTGGAAAACGTTGTAGAAAACAAAAAGATATTCTTCACTCGTTCAGGTGCCCGTTACGACGATGCCCTAACCGGCAACTTAAGATTGACACCCAAAGCGGAACGGTTAACCGCTCTCAATTCTGACTACGATAAAATGGACGAAATGTTCTTCTCAACGCCACCACCGATGAAAGACATTTTAATTGTCCTCGCCGAACTCGAAGAGCGAATTAATTCAGAATTCAAGTAAGGGCGTCGCAACACCTAACTGCGGCGGTTTTCACCTTGCTCGAATTCTTCTCATTCAGCGGGTGGTTCGCGGAGGAAGGCGGGCATTTTTACATCGCGGACGTCTGGTTTCTTCTCACCGGCCGGGCGTCTCCTTTGTCCGTAGACGTATTCGCCGAGGTCCATTTTGCGGGCGAGGGCTACCTGGAAGTGGGTTGCGGCTTTGATGAATTCCCAGGCGACGTTGTTAACCGTCTGATGGATCTCTTCGGACACCACTTCCGGATCTCTTTCATCCTGAAACTTCTTGCCTATAACCGAAATATCCAGAGTGTCGGAAAGTTCGAAATAGAAAGTGGCGAAATCGTTGTCATCGGCTCCCATCAGTTCATACGACGATAGTTTGAGTTCCGCGATAGCTTGTCTCGTGTTCTCAATTCCGGCGGAATCGGCTAGATGAAACCCAGCGACGTTGCGGATCTCGCGCAGGTAATCTCTTGCTTTTCTATATTCGGGATTGTGTGCGATCTTTCGAAGCGGGACAAAGCTTTCCATGGAAATGTGACGTTCGTCCACGTTGCGGATGATATTGATCGATTCGTGTAAGTAGCCGGCAAGCACGAACAGGCCGCGGCGATACTGCCGTCTAGCGATGTGCGTTGGATGCGTCATAAATGGAGCCATGCTCGTTACAGCGAAAAGAACCGCGTTCAACATTCGCCCCATTTTCACCATCATCAGAAAGTCCGGATCGTTCTTCAGATAGATCATCTGCGACGGCTTGATCTTCAGATTCCAGCTCGTCGAAGGATCAGGAGGAAAATACACACGTTCCTTCCTAACCACCTTTCCCGCTTTTTTTCTTTTCTTTGATACAGGCATTTTTGATCAAGCTCCTGCTTGGCTGAATTTATTTCTGCGAAAGACTTATCCGACATTCTAAGCGGAAGTGAACCGCCGCACAAACACTCCCGAGTTTGTGGTAGTCATCGACAGCCCAAGATCGATCGGTCTAAATAACGATGCTTATCCGGGGTTTCGATCTGCGAATTCGATTCGGCGCGAAAGAGGCATTATGATATCAGGCAGGCCCTTGCCTGATGAGCTGAATGAAGATATTGATCCGCGGGACAAATTGGATCGGCGATGCGGTGATGACTATCCCGGCGATGCGCGAATTGAACCGCATCTTTCCGGATGCGCACCTTACTCTTTGGACACGGCCGTGGGCAGAAGGCATTTTTCGCGATGCAGATTTTGTCGATGAGATAGTTACCTTCGACAAAAAGCCGCGGCGGCCCGGCCCGACACTCGATGAAGCCGAGATGCTCCGGCGCGAAAAGTTTGACGCGGCGATCTTGTTCACAAATTCGTTCGAATCCGCATTGGTCACGCGGCTTGCCCGCATTCCCCGCCGCATCGGTTTCAACAAAGACCTTCGCGGGCTGCTGCTGACCGATCCTGTTCCCGTTCCCGAATGGAAAGGCCGCACGCATGAGGCCTTTTATTATCTCAAACTCGTTAAAGAGGCCGAAAAACGTCTGCTCGGGACTGAGACGGTCGGATCTTCAGCGTTAGATATACATCTTGAAATATCCCACGAACGTCAGAAAAACGCTCGTGAATTCTTGGCCGCGTCCGGTGTCGATTCGGATCGGACGATCATCGCACTCGGGCCTGGAGCAACAAACTCCCGGGCAAAGCAGTGGCCGGTTGAAAGGTTTGCCGCGTTGAACGACCGCTTTCAGCGAGATATGAATGCAAACGTTGTAATAATGGGCTCGGCGAATGAAGCCGAGGTTGCGGAAAAGCTCAGTTCCCTTTCAAACAGTAAACCGATCATGCTTGCCGGTAAGACCGATCTTGCGGAGGCAGCCGCCGTGCTTTCCGTTGCGGATCTTTTTGTATCGAATGATATGGGTTTGGCACATCTGGCGGCAGCGGTCGGCACGCCGACTTTGGTGATCTTCGGCCCGACGAACGACGTTACGACCCGGCCATTTGCGGCAAATGCCGAGGTTATACGGCATCCTGTCGAGTGTTCGCCGTGTATGCTGCGCGATTGCCCGATCGATCATCGCTGTATGACCGGTGTATCGGTCGAACGCGTGTTCGAATCGGCGGCTTTGCGCCTGGCCGAACCGTTATCGATAATTGAACAGTAATGAAGAAAGCCGCTTTTATCGATCGAGACGGGACGCTTGTCGAAGAGGTGAATTACCTTTCGCGGGTCGAGGACTTGAGGGTGTTTGATTACACGCGCGAAGCTCTGGAGTTGCTTCGGGCAGCGGATTTTCAGATTGTCGTTGTAACCAACCAATCCGGCATCGGCCGCGGCATCTATACGGAAGAGGCGATGCACTCGATCCACGAGGCGATGGCAGATGAACTTGCGGGCCTCATCGATGCGTTCTATTTTTGCCCGCATCTGCCGGACGCCGGATGCGAATGTCGAAAACCCGGACTTGGAATGATCAAGGCCGCCTGCCGTGATCATCAGATAAAACTGAGCGATTCGTGGATGATAGGAGATAAACTGCTCGACATTGAAACAGGTTTCAATGCCGGAATCTGCACTGCAATGGTGCAAACCGGATATGGAAGTACCCACGCCGGTTTACTCGACCGCAACCCTGACATCATCGGCTCGGACCTGCTCGAGGTCGTGCGAAACATCATCGGCTTCCCGGATCGGCTCAGAACCTGAGAGTGGCAGCGTCACCCTAAATTGAGAGCCTTTTCCGATACCGTCGCTATGTGCTGAGACCGAACCGTTATGCATTTCGACGAGATTTCGAACGATTGCAAGCCCCAGGCCGAGACCTGCATTATCCGTTCCGGAGCGTTCTGAATCCTGCCTGAAGCGCTCAAAGACCTGCGGCAGAAATTCGGAACTGATGCCCGCTCCGTTATCACGAACCGTAACACTTACCGTGTCGCCGTCCGCCGCCATCGATACAAAGATCTTTCCGCCTTCATCTGAGAACTTGATCGCGTTCTCTATCAGATTTGAAAAGACCTGGACCAGCCGGTTTCGGTCTCCGTTGACCCGGACATCCGATGCACCGTCACTCTCGAAAGAAAGCTTAATGTTTCGCCGCCCTGCAGTGGGCCGAAGGCTCTCGACCGAATGTTCGGCAAGCTCACGGATCTTGAGATCAGTAAGTTCAAGTTCAAGTTTTCCGGAGATCAATCGGGCCGCATCCAAAAGGTCTTCGATCAGTCGATTCTGGTTCTCGGAACTGCGGATTATGGTCGCGATGGCCTTGTCGATCTGTGGCTGATCAAGATCGCCGTCTTTTAACAGCCTCGCCCAACCCAATATCGAATTCAGCGGCGTTCGCAATTCGTGCGACACCGTCGCCATAAATTCATCGCGAAGCCGGTTGGCGATCTCCGCTTCGCGCCGGGCGGACTGTTCGGCGATCAGTAATCGCTCGCGTTCTGCACCAACATCCACCAATGCTTCGTTGGCGTGCTCAAGAAGATTGGTCCGTTCCTTAACTTTTTCTTCAAGCCCCTCATTCGCTTCGACAAGCGCCGTTTCGGCCGATCGCCTCTTCTTGAATTCGCGAACAACGAAAATGTTTGCCAGGACCAATGCCCCCGCACCGGCAAACGTCGCGACGATCAATATCCAGATCGTTAAATATAGACTATCCGAAAGTCCCTTTTGACGCCGTTCGAGAAGTGACGCTTCGTCGGCTTTCAGCTTTTCGATAGAAACGCGCATCGGGTCGGTCGCCGATTTTACCCGCTGCGGAGAAAATTTAACCTGTGCCGCTTCAACCCCTTCATTCGAGCGGGTCGCGATCGCATCCGTGGTTATCGTGAAATATTCTGAATTGAACGCCTCAAGCCGGCTGAGTTCATCCAACTGCGGTTTGTTCGGCGCAAATCGCTGACGAAGATACGAAAGGTTCGCGCGGATCTGCTGTTCTGCTTTTCGATGGGGTTCAAGATACGTATCGCTGGCAACAAGCGTGAAACCACGCACCGAGGCTTCTGAATCAAGCGTAAGATAGAGTATTTGATCGAGACGGTAAATTATGTCCTGAGAATGTCGCTGCCATTCCAATGCCTGCTGCGATGAAACGGTGCTTTGATAAAAAATAAAACCGATCATCGCCAACATAAGAAAGACAAATGCAGAAATTATCGGTAATTTTCGCTCTGAACCTTTCGACATAATCGACTTACGCCGGTTTGTGAGGCGACAAACGGCGTTCATGGTGGGCACAGCAACGTTTCAATAATAGCATTTTGTCGAAAAATGCGGATATGCCCCGCTCTTTTGATTTTTTCAGCGAACTAAGTTGGCTCTAATCGAATCTTTAGGTCGGACGTTCTCTTCCCCGAAAAAATTGAATAGAGGAAGATGTATATGAAGCACTTAACAAAGCTATCGATAATTGGCATTGTCACGCTCGTTGCAGTTTTTGCCGCCGCCTGCCCGAAGAGGGTCAGCATTGCAGACATTGAAGCGAATCCGAGCCGGTATCAAAACAAGGACATCGCGATCGCCGGAACCGTCCAGGACAGTTACGGCGTTAGCATTCCAGGTACCCCGATCCGCGGCGGTGCATATAAGATCAGCGACGGCACCGGCTCCATTTGGGTCTTGACCGAAAATGCTGTTCCCGGAAAGGGCTCACAGATCGGCGTGAAAGGCCGCGTCGGAAGCGGCGTAAATTGGAAAGGCCGCAATTATGGCCTCGGAATGTACGAAAAGGACCGCCGGTTTGCCAAAAGATAGCCCGCGATAGAGAATTGAGGCCTCCGGTCAGTGTTTCAATTGCGCGGACCGATCAAAAATGCGGATCGTCGTCGAATCTTTCGAGAAAGAATATCGGGACCTCCACCGACGCCTGCACACATCGCTGCAGCGTTGCCTGGAGGCCTCGCTTTTTTTGGGGAACCCGTCGGCCGGCGAGAATTTGATTCGTTCCGCTGCCGAGATAGAGATGATATTCGGCGGGATCACGACGCGGTTGTGGGACGACCCGTTCGAATGGACCTTGCCTGAAGAATTAGCCGATAAGGACTCGATCGACGAATATTTCGAACAGGTCGCCAAAACGCGCGATCGCGGCCTGGAGATGTTGGCCTCTGATGAGGACCTTGCCCGATTGATCCCCGCACCTGAAGAACTAACGCCAATTTCTGAGATACTTCAGAGGGGGATTCAGCGTAGTGCTTTTCACCTCGAAGTCGCGGAAGGTTTGCTGCGATCCCAACCCGGCGGCAAAAGCTGATCTTTGCAAAGCGAACTTTTTCGTGCAAAAATTCGTTGATCTCTCGACGACTGAGAAGTTTGCAGTGAGGTGTTGATGCATTGTCCAAGATGCGGCCAGGAACAGGCCTCAGCCGAAACAAGATTTTGCTCGCGATGTGGGTTTCAACTCGACCTGGTGTCTGAACTACTGGTCCACGGCGGAGTTCTGCCCCAATACGTCCATCCGGATGAAAAGAGCCCTTCGCTTTTCAATCGCCGCAACGGCCTGATCTTTACGCTAATTTGGTTCATCTCATTTCTATTCATCCTGACACCGATCAGCGCGATCCTTGACCTTGACCCGATCGTTCCCGTTTTTGGGGTCTTGTCGATCTTTGGGTCTCTGTTACTGCTGATGATCTCCTTGCTTGTTTTGCCTTCAGGAAGCAAAGAGCAGGCGAAACAGTTTGTTGCACCTGCTCGTTTTGATCCGAATATGGAACACGAACAGATGAGCGGCCGTCAGGATCATAGTGCCCTTCCGCCCTCGCGTACCGAGCCCGCCGCAGTTTATACGGCACCGCAGGCAGGCGACTGGAAAGCACCCGACACAGGCGAGTTTGCCGTGCCAAGTTCAGTGACGGAAAATACGACGAAGCTGCTGAAAAAAGAGGAAGAATCGTAATTTATGCATTGCCCAAAATGCGGACAGGAACAGGCTTCCGACCAGACCAGGTTTTGCAGATCTATTCACGGCACCTTCAACAGGAAGATGGCGCGATACGAACGAACTCTCGCCTGAGCCGGCTAGCATCACCGACAGCACCACAAAGCTGCTCGAACGCGATCAGTAGCCTATCGCCGCACCATCGCTTCGTGGATCGATCGCCCCTATCTTTGTTCCATTCTCCTCGATCATTATCCCGGTCACGGATGCGAGATTCATCGGTCTCTGCGCGAATTTGTGCCCATATCCTGTCAGGATCCTGATCGTATCCGCCGACAGCCCGTTGCTTTCGAACATCAGCTCATCGGGCAGCCATTGATGATGTACACGGGGCGCGGCGATCGCCTGCTGGATATCCATACTATGATCAACCACGTTAATGACGGTTTGCAGCACCGCCGAGATTATCCTCGGCCCGCCCCGTGCACCGACCGCAAACCACGGGCTTCCGTCCTTTCGCATCACGATCGTCGGCGTCATTGACGACAAAGGCCGCTTGCCGGGTTCGACCTTGTTGCGTTCACCCTGCACGAGCCCGAAAAGATTCGGCGTGCCGGGCCGTGCGGCAAAGTCGTCCATTTCGTCGTTGAGCAAAACTCCGGTCCCTTTTGCCGTCACCTTTGCTCCAAAAAGATCGTTGATCGTATAGGTGTTGGAAACGACATCGCCGTCCGGGCCGACCACCGTATAATGGGTTGTCTCAGTTCCCTCTTTGACTGCAACCGATCCGAATTTTGTATCTTTGCTCGTCGATGCTTTCTTCGGATCGAAATCGGTCAGGCGGCTTTGGGCATATTCTTTCTTGATAAGCTCTGCGGCCGGCACGTCGGCAAAATCCGGATCGGCCATATATTCCGCGCGGTCGGCAAATGCCCGACGCGAGGCTTCCGTATAAAGATGCAGTGCCTCGGCAGAATTCGCTCCCATCTCCTTAACATCATATTTTTCCATCATGTTGAGGACCTGAAGCAGGACGATCCCGCCCGAACTCGGCGGCGGCATTGAAATGATCTCGTGCCCGCGATACGTTCCGCGAAGCGGCGTTCGTTCGATCGCCTTATAATTCTTCAGATCCTCGAGCGTCATCAGTCCATTATTCGCCTTCATATCGCCGGCGATCAGCTCAGCCGTCCGGCCTTCATAAAAACCTTTCGCACCGTTCTGCTTAATGCGTTCCAAGGTGTTCGCAAGATCGGTTTGAATATGCCTATCGCCGGCTTCAAAGAATTTTCCGTTGTTCAGGAATATCCGCTTGCTGTCCTCATAGAGTTCAAGGTCGCTCGCATACGCCCTCATTATTCCGGCAAGCCGATAGTTCAATATGTAACCTTCCCGAGCTAATTTTATCGATGGCTCAAGAAGATCGTCCCATGTCACTTTTCCCGACCCGTGTTTCTTAAAGGCAAGTTCAAATCCCGCGACCGTTCCGGGAACACCGGCCGCCCGGTAGCCGCGGGTTGAACCGCCTTCGCCGCGGATCACATTTCCATCCTTGTCAACAAAGATATCGCGGTGTGCAGCGGCCGGAGCCATTTCGCGGTAATCGATAGCGAAGGCCGATCCGTCCTTCTTTCGGATGACCATAAATCCGCCGCCGCCGATATTTCCGGCCTCGGGATAAACGACCGCGAGGGCAAGCCCGACCGCGATCGCCGCATCAACCGCATTCCCGCCTTTCTTCATAATATCGACGCCGATCTGCGAAGCCAGTTCGTGCTGCGAGGCGACCATCGCCGTCCGCGCCTTGGCGGAAAGCGGTGTTTGGGCGGACGAAACCAGGTTCGAGGCAAAGGAAAGCAGCAAAAGTGCTACTGAAAAGATCCGAATGGAAAAGCTTGTTAACATAAGCAAATATTATCATTGAAAAAAGGCCTGAACAAAATTCGCCATAGTTCTCGTGCGATCCGCACTAAATTGCCCAACACTTTGCGGCCAAACTTTCCAAATCGTTCGTTTAACACTATAGTCAAAGGTTCGCGGGCAAAAAGCTCCCGGCCGCGAGTTTCTATGGAAAGCGATAGTTGCAATGCTAAGGTTTCTTACCTCCGTTTCACCCGTCCATCGGCTGCGTCTCTCGTATAACGCGGCACGCCGCAGGCTGTCCGAATATCGTCTCTTTGTACTTCTCGCGGTTGTAGGCCCGGGGATAATCGCTGCCAATGCGGGCAATGATGCAAGCGGAATTGCGACTTATTCGACCGTCGGAGCCGCGTTTGGCTACACGATGTTGTGGACGTTGATCCCTGTCGCATTCAGCCTGATCATCGTCCAGGAAATGTGCGTTCGAATGGGCATTGTCACGGGGCAAGGGCTTGCGGACCTTATCCGCGAGCAGTTCGGTGTTCGGCTGACTACGTTGGTGATGCTCGCACTATTGATCGCGAACACGGGTGTGGTGATATCTGAGTTCGTGGGGTTGGCTCAGGCATCGGAGTTGTTTGGCATCTCCCGATACATTTCTATTCCGTTACTATCGGCGGTGATCTGGTGGCTCGTCGTCCGGGGAACGCGAAAGGTCGTTGAACGCATTTTTCTCGCGATGTCGCTCGTGTTCATCTCTTACATTTTTTCGGCATTTCTCGCGGGGCCGGACTGGAGCGAGGTCGGCAAAGGATTCGTTAATCCGAACGTGAGCACCGACGCATTCTATCTTTTCACCGTCATCGCCTTGATCGGCACGACCGTCACGCCGTTTATGCAGGTCTTCGTTCAGTCGTCCGTCGTCGAAAAGCAATTGGACGTTGACGACCTGCCGATCGCACGGCTCGATGTCATTTTCGGAACGCTTTTCGCCTGTATCATTGCCGCGTTCATAGTCATAACAACCGCCGCGACCCTGAACGCCGCCGGAATAACGGAGATCGATTCGGCAGCGACCGCAGCCGAGGCATTCGTTCCTATCGCTGGCGAGTATGCCAAATTTGTTTTCGGGATCGGTCTTTTCGGTGCTTCGATGCTGGCAATGGGCGTCATACCGCTTGCGACGGCTTATTCCATTAGCGAAGCACTCGGTTTTGAAAAAGGCCTTTCCAGAACGTTCCGCGAAGCGCCGGTTTTTTTGGGCATCTTTACCACGATGATCGTTCTGGGCTGCGTGGTCGCTCTGATCCCCGGAATCCCGCAGATAAAACTGCTCGTTTTGACACAGGCGATCAATGGCCTGCTTCTCCCGTTTATCCTCGTCGCCATCGTTTCTCTTTCAAGCCGAACCGAGATAATGGGCGAACACGCGAACGGGATTTTCTTCCGGATCATCGCATGGACAATCACAGTCGTCATCTCTTTGATCTCTTTGCTGTTGCTTGTACGAATGATCGTTGATATCTTTGGCGATTGAACATATGCCTACGCCAGAACTTCGCCGCCGCGTATTTCTTAACCTGTTCGCCGCTTTGGTAGTTGCGGCTCTCCTTTTCATACTCCCGCTTCTTGAAGAATTACTAAAGGGATATCTTTCGACAGAGGCCGGCCTGATCATCGCACCGGATGGATCGCTTT
>CAZXTS010000045.1:0-16949 GCA_964643745.1 uncultured Chloracidobacterium sp. | reverse complement strand
GTCGGACAATTTTCCGATATCGACGTGGTTGCGACAACTCCTTAGAAAACTAAAAACTAATAGCTAAAAACTAAAAGCGAACAACGAATAGCTAAGAGAAAGAAGCTAAGAGCCGCAGAGAATACACGAAGCATTTCATGAACGTTCTGTGACTTTTAGCTTTTAGCTTTTAGTTTTTCGCTATTAGCTTTTACTTTTTAGCTTTTAGCCGGGAGTTTGAGTAGAATAGCAACAAATCGCACTCGCGTTTCGTAGTTTATATCCGGATGTTTTGTTGATCGCATTGCCGTTTGGTATGTCCTTAGTAGATCAGGGAGCCAAATGGCACCTGAGCCCTTACTTACGTGCGGGCTACGGACACCTTAGCTAATGACAGAAAGCCCACAGCAGACAAAAAAGACGATGTCGCCGGATTGGTTCGTTCAGGGTACGCTGACGAAGATCGGCGATATCTTCGATATGCTCACCGGACGTCGTTGGCGGCCCGGAAGTTCGTTGGCAACAAGCGAATTGATCGAAAGGTTAAAGGCGTTGCTCGATGCCGAGGTCCGCGAGGACGCAAGCGGACGGCGTTTTGTTCCGCATAACATCCAGCTAAAGATGCAGTGGGACAAGTTTTCCACAGATGAGGAAAAGTCTCTGACCGCGCTTGAGAACGAGATGATGATCGCCCTTATCGATCACATAAACGACCGGCACTATTACACCTATTCGCCGATATCGATAAAGGTAAAGCCCGATTATTTCACCGAAGGCGTCAAGCTCTTCGTCACGTTCGATAAATTGACCGGCGACGACGCCGAACGCGAGATACATGTCTCGGTCCCCGGCGAAAAGAAAGATGAACCGGCCGCAGAGCCAGTTGAAACGGTTCAGGAAACGCCGGAAAGGAAGATCAGGGTCAGGTTTACGCTCGGCGGAAAGCCCATCGAGCGGATAATTACGCTCATACAGGGGAAACGCATCAGCATCGGGCGAACGAAAGAGAACGACATCGCGATAGACGGCCATAGCATCTCGAAATATCACGCCGCCATTGTTTTAAACGCTGCCGGACAGGTCGTCGTGGCGGACACGGGTTCGACCAACGGAACATTCATCGGCACCATACGTATTCCGAATGGTAAGGCTTTGGAGATAGTTTCGGGCAAATCGATATTGTTTGGCTCGGTGGAGGTTACGATCGATATCGCGGCGGCCCCGAAGGTTGACGTAACACCTGAAGTGAAAGAACTTTCGTCCGCAAAGACTGAGGTTTTCAAGGTCGGCGACTTCCAGTTCGCTCCGAAGAGGACCGAAGCGGTCGCACCGGCTGCACAACCTGAGATCGCAAAGACCGAAGCGGCCATAAGTGTCCCGGATGTGCCGCAAACGCTGCCCGCAACGCAGCCGGCAATAAAGATCAACGCCGATGGCAAGGAAGAATAGGAGTTCAACGAAAAGACGCAAAGGCGGTAGGACGCGAAGGAATATTGATTAGGCATAAATGCTTCGCGACTTTGCTTCTTCGCGACTCGGCGTTAAATAAAATGGAAAGAACATGTTGTTGATGTTCCTGCAGACTTTTTCAGATTACATCCGCCCGGAATATTGGTTCGGCGGACAGGTGCTCGAGCGCACGCCTGCCGGGCTCACGGTCCTTTACATTATCGCTGTTGGCATCTTGCTCGGCTTCCTTATTCTTACTTTTATCGACAACCTTAACCGGCCGAAGTTCCTGTTCGAGCTTGATCTGCCGCGCGAGGTCAAAAAGAAGCTGACGCAAACCATCGCAAACCGCAGCATACGCGTTTGGCAGTTCGTGTTTATCTTTCTTGCGTTCTCGGTGTTCGGATTTCAGGTCTATTGGACGTTGTTCGCCGGCGATGCGAACGAACAGTTTCAGGCGTTGGCATATAAAGACCTGCGCAACCGCCGCACCACCGCCGCGAACCTCCGCGGTTGGATGCTTGACCGCAACGGGAGTCTAGCTTCGGCACTCGCTTATTACAAGGTCGATCAAAACGGGAACATTGTCCGCACCTTTGCTCTCGAAAAGGAAATGGCGCACATACTCGGCACCGAACGCGGCACGCCGGGACTCGAAAGAACGCTGTATGCACGCACCGAAGACCCAATGCCCGAGGCGTGGGAAGTATTAACGACCATAAAGCCCCCCGAACCGGTCGATAAAGACGTAAAGGTGACGATAGACCGCGACCTTCAGGCTTACATCGCTCAACAATTGGAAGGAAAACGCGGCGCGATAGTTATCCTGAACCCGCAGAACGGCGACATTCTCGCGATGTATTCCAACCCATCGTATAACCTGACTCAGGCGAATAACCTCGAGGAGTACTTGAAGTTAGAGGGCAATAAGCGTGATAAACCATTGCTCAACCGTGCGACCAGGGAGTTCTATCTGCCGGGCTCGACGTTCAAGCTTTTCACAATGATCTCGGCATTTCGCGCAGGAAAGCAGAACCTGACCTTTCCGAGCTATGCCGATGGATTCAGGCCGAGCCGAGGTTCACTGCCGATAGTTGACGCAAGCCAAAGCCGCTCCGGAATGAACGTGAGCGGAGCCTGCGCGGGCGGCTGTCAGGAGAAAGATATACGCACGGCGTTCAAAGTTTCGAGCAATCAATATTTTGCACAGCTCGCGATCGCCTTAGGCCGCGAAAGGATACGCGAAACTGCATTGGCATTTGGCATTTTGCCGGTCGAAACGCCCGAACAAGCCGTGATGTCGAAGTTCTTTCCGCAAGTTTTCAATTCGAGCGTCCCCGCAATAGCCAATTCGATCGCGCCGCAGCAATCGACCATCGTCACCGGCAAGGACATTTCCCTTTTCGACATCGGCCTTGAAGGGATCGGCCAGGGATATGCCGGACAAATGACGCCTTTTCAAATGGCGTTGATCACCGCTGCCGCCGGAAATCTCGAAGGCAAGATGATGAAGCCGCGGATCGAGATGGACCAGCCGCCGCAGGCTTTCGGACAGATCTTAACTCCGCAGCAGGCAGCCGTGGTGCGTGATGTAATGGCCACCGTAACGGAAGAACCGGGCGGCACGGGCGGCGTTATCTCGCGTGTTTTGGCAGGAACGGGCATTCGCACAGGCGGCAAGACCGGAACTGCGGAAAAGGTCGTGCCCGTTTACAACGAAAAGACCGGCGAATTGAAAACCGAGAAAAAGCGCAGGCGAAACGCGGCCGGCGAATGGGAAGAATACAACGCTCCGATCATGGGTGAGCGTTCAGATAGCTGGTTTATCAGCATTGCGCCGCTCGAAAGGCCGACCTTTGCGATAGCGGTCGTCGTCGAAGGCGGCGGTTACGGTTCGCGCACCGCAGCACCGATGGCAGCGAACGTAATAATGAAGGCGCGCGAGCTCGGGTTGCTCGGCGAACAATACAAACCGAAGCAATTGCCGGCGAAGGTGCCCGTGAGAACCAATAGAAGAGGCAGATGATCTATTGAAACGGCCTAAGTTATTTATTTGTAAGCTTTGAAGAATCGAACTTCATCTCATTTCTTTATATTGCTGCTGATCGTGGTGGTCACCGCGATCTCGCATTATTCCATCTATTACGGTGGGCTGATCCGCGGCTACGAAACTTCGATCGGGTCGGGCTACCGGAATGTCGCTCTGATCCTGTTTTTGGCATTTATTCCCATACTTTTGAAAAAGGTTGGGAAATATTCCGGCAGTTGGACGCTTTATACGTCCGCGGTGCTGTTGTTCTCGATCGGATTGACTGTGCAATACCGATTGTTCAGCGACCCTGAATATATCTCGCGCCGCGATAAGGCCGAGGCCCGCGAAGCAAAGATAAAGACGGCCCAAATGCACTTTATTCAGGAGAACTACACCGCTGAAAAAAAGCAGATAATGGGCCTGCCGGCAACTCCGCCCGCTCCGGTCGATCTTTCAACGGAAACACCAAGGCCTTCTGAAGAAACAACGACCGCGATTCTGCTTTCGGGTAAGACCATTAATCCCTTGCTTGGCGTGATAGGACTGATCTTCGCGTTTTTCATTGTTCGGCGAGAGAAAGTGCTCGAATTGCTTCAAAGGAACGGCTTCCTGATAGTGCTGTTGACGCTCGCGCCCTTGATCCTGGCAGCAGTGTGGTCGCGCGCCGGAAAGTTCGGAAATAACCTAACGCCCTGGGAACTTGCCAAGATCCCATTCTTGATCGGTTTTGCGGCGGTTCTTGCCGTTCTGTATAAGAATCTAGCGAAGACCTATTGGGGATTGCCTCGAGCACGCGACGTTGTGCCGCTTCTCTTTATGGCGACACTTCCCTTTTTCCCGTTCTTTGTACTGAAGGACTTCGGGCAGATGATGGTCTTTTCATCGGTCTATGCCACGCTCTATTTGATCGCCGTGCGCAGGTTTTCGCAGCGTTTTGTTCTGGTCGGAAGCGTGCTGTTCATGGTTAGTATCCTTGTCGTCGGAGCACTGCCGACCTCGACGCAGGAACGAATCCCGCTATTGCCGACGATCGCCGAGCCCGTTAAGAACGTTTTGCCCGATCGCATCCAACAGCGGTTTCATTTATGGCTCGATGGATTTAATCCGCCGACACCCGAAACTAGCTGGTGGAAAGAGGATTTTGATGGTTATTACAAAAGGCTGGTGGCTAAAGATCCCGGACTTCCGGCGTTGGTCGAGCAGGATCCGAATCTGATGAAGACCATAAATGTCGATGCATGGTTTGATGTATTGGCGTTTCAACCGGCACAGGCGACCTACGGACTTGCCTCGGGCGGCGTTACCGGCCGTGGACTCGGGCTTGGCCATCCGGAGCTGATACCCGTCGCGGATTCGGATTACATATTCGCCGCACTTGCTGAAGAACTTGGACTTTTCGGTGGTTTGTTGTTAACCTTTGGCCTGATCGTGCTCGTAAGTGCAGGCGTAAGAACGGCTTTAGATTCGCGCGATATGTTCAGCAAGCTTTGTTCGATCGGGCTCGCAGCGTTCATCGGGTTTCAGGCTTTGGTGAACATGGGCGGTATAACCCGTGCATTGCCTATGACTGGTATCACCCTGCCCTTTGTTAGTCATGGTGGATTTTCGTTGATCACCAGTTTTGTGATGCTCGGAATGTTGATGGCGTTCTCGCATAGAAATGCCATGGATCGTCGGGTCGATGACCTTAAAACATAACATTAACTTTTGCTTATAAATCATGGTGTAAATGATCTTTACATCAGTTCTAGATCCAGATCTTTCCCCTAAACCGGAGTTTATATGTCGCTGGAAAAACTTCAACTTCAAACTGCTGCGATCACGGATCGTGGATTGAGCGAAAAACGCCCGCAGAACGAAGATTCGTATCTTTCCCTTCCCGAATTTGGGATCTTTGCCGTTGCCGATGGTGTCGGCGGTGCAATGGGCGGCGATGTCGCTTCGCAAATGGCCGTCGAGGTGCTTGGTGAGGCCTTCTCTAACTTCTCCGGTTCGGTCTCACCCGAGGAGATCCTGATCGTCGCGATAGAAAAGGCAAATTACTCGATAAACCAGATGGCCAGCGAACTTCCGCAACTAGCGGGAATGGCGTCAACGATCGTCGCTCTGCATCTTTCCGAAGGCAAGGCGACCGTAGCCCACGTTGGCGATTCCAGGCTTTATCGGGTCAATAAGGACGGCGATATCCTTCAGGAAACCGCCGATCACTCGGTTGTTGAAGAGGCAGTACGCGCCGGGCAAATGACTCCAGAACAGGCCGCGATCCACCCAAACCGGAACGTAATAAGCAGGGCCGTAGGAGCCGAGATCACCGTTGATATTGAGGTGCGGGAGATCCCGCTTGAACCAGCAACTTCTTATGTGCTTTGTTCCGACGGAATCACGCGTCATGTCAGCGACGAAGAGATCCGCGATCTAATGATGACCGGAATGAGCGTAGAAATGCTCTGTGAACAGCTCCGCGAGATGTGCTACAACCGAGGTGCCGAGGACAATTTGACCGCTGTTATCGTGAAGATACCCAAAACTGCAGAGATCTCGGTCAATGGGACCGCTCAACCTGCTCTCGGAGCGATTTCTTCCTTCACCGTGGACGAACTTGCAGAGGAAGAAACAATTGCAACGGCCCGGCCCGTTCAAGAAGAGCTTTCCGAAACGCTCACGCTGGAGACATTTCACGAACCGAAACCGAGGGCTGATTTCCAAGATCAGATGGTCGTTGAACAAAACCTGACGGAGATCGAGCAGCCTCCGTCATACGTTGCTGAGACCGAAGGGCTCGACGATGAAACATATTTGATGGAGGAGGCCGCGGAGCCAGTTGAAGCTGCGGAGACCATCGACATCGCAGAGGAACTCACCGCCGAAGACGAGCAGTTCGCGGCTGCGTTCGTTGAACCGGAACCAGAAGTCGCCGCACCGGAATACGCCTCGTCAAGAGTTGTTGTTCCGGCACGTGCCTCGACAGAAACCGAAAGTGAATTTTCGATGTTCGGCGAATCTTCAAAAGCTGAGACCTCGCCTCAAGTGTCGACTGCTAGTCCTGGCGGCAGTGTATTTAGATCGATAATGTTCCTATTGCTTGGCGGTGTGATCGGTGCATCGGTCTTCTACTACGGTGCTAAATACTACCAACCGGAACCCGTTCAAACGGTTCCTGTTCAGGAACTAACACCAAAGTCTAATAACATCCCGGCTTCAACGCTTGAGGAACTTCGCTGGAATGTCGATAAGGATCCGAAGGCCTTTTTGGACGCCCGGTCTGCAAGTCCCCGCGATGCGGTCGATTATTATATGATTGGCCGGGCACTCTTTCTTAATGGTGAATATTGGGCCGCCGAAAACCAGTTCAAGAATGTAGATCGCAATATTGAAAAGGTCGAACCCAGAGATTCGGCGAACACGATCATTGCTGAGATCATGATGTTGCGGGCGATTATGAACGATCCCCAGGCTACGGAAAACTTCAAACGAATGTATGATATGGCCCCGAAAACTGTTGTAGCCAATACATCAAATTCATCGACTACCGGCAATTCATCAGTTATCGAAAACTCGAATACGACCACAGCTAACTCAAACCCTTAAACTTCCGCCGGGCTTCGAACATTGCGATCGAAGCCGCAACAGTCAGGTTCAAGCTCTCGACGTTCTCTGAAATAGGAATTCTGACCTTGCCGCTTAAGATCGCAACAAGGTCTGCCGATATTCCATGAGCTTCTGACCCGACAACGAGCAAGTTAGGTATTGACCAATCAACTTCATAGATCGTCCGATCTCCATCGCCCGTTAAACCGATCAAATTCAGATCCATTTCATTGACCCAAGCGAATACCTCGCCTATTTTCGCTTGCTGCCAGATCGGAAACCGAAAACATGATCCCATAGAGCCTCGGATCGCTTTGGGTGAAAATGCGTCGGCGGAACCGGAAGATGTGATCATTCCAGCGATTCCCGCAGCCTCGGCCGAACGGATCATGGCACCAAGATTTGAAGGGTTATTTATGCGGTCCAGCATTACGACCATCGGCACGAATTCATCGCGATGCTTCAACCGCAATGCAAGTTCGGCCCTTCCCGGCGTTGGACGGGAGGCAATTGCCACAATTCCCTGCGGAGATTCCGTGTCGCTGATCGTATCGATCAAGGATTCATTTAGTTCGAAGACCGGTACTTTCAACCTGCTCAGCAATGAACCGACTCGCTCATCTTGTGCAGCCGATCGCGTCACAAAGATCTGTTCAAGACCGGTATTGGAACGCAAAGCCTCTTCAAAGATCCTAACGCCTTCAATATGGATAAACCCTAGTTCCTTGCCGTCCCGAATGCGTCGGGCGTTTTTCAGATGTTGATTATCTTTGCTTGTGATCTCGATCATTGGGGTTAGGGCGGGCTCGTTCCGCAATTCAAAGGATTTGCACACACGGTTAAACGATATAAACTCTATCGTAATGAAACCCGAATCGCGAATTATGAGCAAACTCGACCAACTTGAAGAACGTTCACGGCTTGCAGAATTGGGCGGCGGTGAAGCTCGGATCGAAAAACAGCGAGCCTCAGGCAAGATGACCGCGCGCGAACGCATCGACTTTTTTCTCGACGACGGATCATTCGAAGAGTTCGACAAGCTTGTCGTTCACCGTTCGAGTGATTTTGGCCTGGACAAACAAAAGTTCCCCGGCGATGGCGTTGTAACCGGACACGGCCTGGTGGATGGCCGCGAAGTGTTTGTCTTTGCTCAGGATTTTACGGTTTTCGGCGGATCGCTTTCGGAAACCCATGCTCAGAAGATCTGCAAAGTAATGGATCTGGCGATGAAGGTCGGTGCTCCGGTCGTCGGACTAAACGATTCGGGCGGTGCGAGAATTCAAGAAGGTGTTGTAAGTCTCGGTGGTTATGCAGACATTTTTCTTCGAAATACTCTGGCAAGCGGCGTTGTTCCACAGATCAGCTGCATAATGGGGCCGTGTGCTGGTGGTGCTGTTTATTCTCCGGCGATCACAGATTTCAACGTGATGGTGAAAGACACGTCATATATGTTCATTACCGGGCCGGACGTCATCAAAACCGTTACGCACGAAGACGTAACCAAAGACGAACTCGGCGGTGCGATGACACATAATTCCAGATCGGGCGTGGCTCATTTTGCAGCGGATTCCGATGCACACGCATTGCAGATAACGCGCGAACTTTTGTCTTTTGTTCCGTCGAACAATATGGACAACCCGCCGTTTGCCGCAACGGATGACCCGGCAGACAGGGCGGATCCGGAGTTGAACTCGATGGTGCCTGAGTCATCGAATCAGCCGTATGATATTCGAGACATTATCAACCGGGTCGTTGATGATGGCTATTTCTTTGAGGTTCAGGAGCATTTTGCTCAGAACATCGTAATCGGATTCGCCCGGCTTGGCGGGACGTCCGTCGGCATCGTTGCAAATCAACCGGCATTCCTCGCGGGCGTTCTGGATATTGACGCGTCGGTTAAAGCCGCAAGATTTGTTCGATTCTGCGATTGTTTTAACATTCCGCTAATCACGTTTGAAGATGTTCCGGGGTTCCTGCCTGGCGTGAACCAGGAGCACTTCGGGATAATTCGGCACGGGGCAAAGCTTCTCTATGCCTTTGCCGAGGCAACAGTCCCAAAGATAACCATTATAACGAGAAAGGCTTACGGCGGAGCATATTGCGTAATGGCTTCGAAGCACATTCGGACCGATATCAACTTCGCCTATCCGACCGCTGAGATCGCTGTGATGGGTGCCGACGGCGCTGTCGGGATTCTTTACAGGAAGGAATTGGCTGACACGACAAATCCTGAGGAGAACCGCAGAAGGATCGTCGATGACTACAACGAAAAATTCGCCAACCCCTATATTGCTGCCGAACGCGGGTTCATTGACGAAGTGATCGAGCCTTCGCAAACTAGACCGAAGTTGATCCGGGCTCTTTCGATGCTGAAAAATAAGCGCGAATCTAATCCGCCAAAGAAACACGGCAATATCCCGCTTTAGATTTTACTCGAAGTGTCTCATGCTGACACTTAAAGCAAAACATATCGAAACTACATTAATCTAAAGTGAAACATCAAAGGTCGCAGATAGACACTTAAAGTAAATTCCACTAAGCGGAATGAAACAGAAAACCGAACCCGACCAAACGTTGTCCTCATCAGGCCGTCCGACCTGGGCGACGATTGACCTTGATGCTCTAGCCTTCAATTTCAGGTCGATCAAAAACTTCGTAGGCGACGCAACACCTGTTATGGCGGTCGTAAAAGCTGATGCCTATGGGCACGGAGCTGTCGAATGTGCACATAGGCTTTCCGCCGAAGGAACCGATTGGTTCGGCGTTGCCATGCCTGAGGAAGGCCTTGAATTAAGAAAAGCGGGCATCACCAATCCGATCCTCTGTTTCGGCAACTGGCCGGGACAAGAATCGATGATGCTTGAATACGATTTAACTCCGGTGGTTTATCAGATCGACCGAGCCGCCGGATTCAATGAAGCGGCAAAGTCCGCAAATAAAAAACAGGCGACCCACATAAAGATCGATACAGGGATGGGGCGTATAGGGATCCGACCCGAGAATCTAAGCCGATTCATCTCAGACCTCAAGGCTTTCGACAACATCGAGGTCGAAGGCCTGATGACCCACTTTGCATCTGCCGATGAGGTTGTCAGTCCTTTTACAGATGAGCAGATGCGGCTTTTTTCCCAAGCTGTCGACCTATTCATTGCCGAAGGAATTCGCCCGAAATACCTAGACATGGCAAATTCGCCCGGTGCCGTCGTTCATCCCGAATCCCGAGGAACGCTGGTGCGAATTGGCGGCCTGCTTTACGGTTTGGGCGGCGATGTTTTGCCGAAAGATTTTTCGGGCCCGGAACTGCGGCCGGTAATGTCACTTCGATCGAACATCAGTTATTTGAAGGAGGTTCCCGCCGGAACAACGATCGGTTATGGTGCGACATTCGTGACAGAACGTCCTTCAAAGATCGCCACGATCCCAATCGGATATCATGACGGGCTTCCCCGATCGCTTTCGAATAAGGGTGCGATGCTGGTAAACGGCGTCCGATGTCCGGTCGTCGGGCGCGTATCGATGGACTGGACTACCATCGATGTAACCGACGTTGAAAATGTTAGTGTTGGAAGTGAGGTAATATTGATAGGAGTTCAAGGTGATCAACAGATCACCGCTGAGGTGATGGCCGAATGGGCGGAAACCATTTCATACGAAATAACTTGCGGCATATCAGGCCGCGTTCCGAGAATTTACAAAGAAACCTGCGAAACTGACTGAGATGAAATACCCGATCGACCTATCGTTCAAGATCCTGGCACTCGCGAGCCAGATCTATATTCGCGACGCAGACGGCAGCCTAATTGGTTACGTAAAGCAAAAATTATTTAAGCTAAAAGAAGACATCAATATTTTCGCGGATGAACATCAGACGCATTTGCTTTACAACATCAAGGCCGATCGGATCCTTGATTTTTCGGCGAACTATCGTTTCTCAAACCCGAGCGGCGTGACCATTGGCTCGATCAAGCGAAAAGGAATGCGTTCGATCTACAAGGCACATTACCTTATCTCCGACGCCGGCGGCTCACAGGTCATGGAGATCCACGAAGAGAACGGCTGGATCAAGGTTGTCGATTCCCTTATCGGTGAACTCCCGATAATAGGAATGTTCACGGGCTACTTCTTTAACCCAAGCTACATAGTTTCGCGCTCTTTGAGCGATCATGTTGCGAGGTTGGCGAAACAGCCTGCTTTTTTTGAAGGCAAGTTTCAATTTACGCCGATCGGACAATTATCTGAGGACGAAGAGGTGTTGGCATTGTTAAGCGTATTAACGATGACCCTAATGGAAAGATCGCGAGGTTAGATGAGTTCTCTATTCCAATATCCATGGAAGGAGTTTTTTAGCAGGCTTTACGATGAATCGTTCGAGGCTGATATATTTAGCCGCGCGGCACAGGTCGCATTTTATTTTTCGTTTTCTTTGTTCCCGCTTCTTTTCTTTTTGATCAGCGTTTTTGGGATGATCCTGGAATCGACGACCGAATTGAAGGATTCCCTATTCGAATATTTGCGGCAGATAATGCCATGGTCGGCATTCGATCTTGTTCGCAAGACAGTCAATGAGATCACTGAAAGCAGTTCCACTGGAAAACTTACGCTCGGACTCGCGATCACTCTTTGGTCGGCTTCGGCCGGCATCGACAGCATCCGTAATTCGCTAAATGCGATATTCAAGCTCCGAGAAACTAGAGCATGGTGGCGGACCAGGCTGGAATCGATCATTTTAACGTTCTTGCTGATAATCCTCCTCGTCGTTGTTTTGGGTCTCGCGTTCTACGGTTGGCAGATGGTGCAGATCGGCCTTAGCTCGATAGGCCTTGAAGTAAATTCTCCGCTAATTTTGGTTTCCATTCAGTGGCTGGTCGTTCTTCTGCTGATGCTTTTCGTATGCGAAGTGTTTTACAACCTCGTCCCAGACTTCGATAAATGGCGTTGGGTTCGGTTTGCTCCTGGTTCTTTTGTTGCGATTTTGCTGTGGCTTCTATTGACGAGCGGTTTTCGGCTTTATCTTGAATATTTTAACTCCTATAATCGGGCGTACGGTTCGCTTGGTGCGGTGATCATTTTAATGTTGTGGCTTTACCTGACGGCCATGGCCCTTTTAGTGGGCGGTACTATAAACTCAGTGGTTTCTTCAATTAAAGCGGAAGAAACAGGTGAACCGAACGATTTGAATTCTATTTCAAGTGATCTCTAGTAAATGTAACCTATGTCATTGATGCTGCAAGAGATAGAGGAACAGCCTGTCGTTCTCGAGCGAACGATAGCCGCTGAGAGCGAGAAGATCACGCGGATCGGCGATTTCATCCGGCAAAAAGAGATAGACGTGATAATGATCGTCGCACGCGGAAGCAGCGACAATGCAGCTCTTTTCGGCCGATATCTTCTTGAAGTTACGACCGGGATTCCAGTTTCACTCGCTGCTCCGTCCGTATTTACGCTGTATAACGCAAAACTTAGGCTGGGCCATGCCCTTGTCATAGGTGTTTCTCAATCTGGTGAAGGGACCGATATCAATCAGGTTCTCGAATCCGCAAAGGCCTCGGGAGCATTCACGCTGGCGATAACCAACGAGGCTGATTCCTCGATGGCAAAGATCGCAGACGAGACATTGCTCATCCATGCGGGCCGCGAGCGTTCGGTCGCGGCAACCAAAACTTATACAGGCCAGATGCTCCACTTTTATTTGTTAGCATCAGCAATAGGTGATAAACGCATTGATTATAATAAACTACCTGAACTTACCGCGAAATCACTTGAACTAAAAGATAAAGTAGTACATGAGGTTCAGCGTTATGCATTTATGGAGAACTGCGTCGTCGTAGGTCGCGGAATGAACTATGGCAACTCGTATGAACTCGCTCTAAAGCTGATGGAAACTTGCTATGTCGTCGCTGAGCGATTTTCGTCCGCCGATTTCTTTCATGGTCCGCTGGCTATGGTCGAACGCCGCTTCCCTGTCCTGATCTTCGGCCCGGCAGGTGTCACTCAAAAAAGTAATGTGGACCTGCTTGATCGGCTGAACGAACTTCATGCTGATTCGCTCTCGATCACGAACGACCCTGAGATCGCAAAGCGTTCGACGAGATCTATTATGTTGCACGAGGACATCGATGAGTTCCTTTCACCTATACCGTTCATTATTCCGGGACAGCTTTTCGCAGCATACCTTTCCGAAGCAAAGGGCTTGGATCCTGACGCTCCACGTTCGTTGGCAAAGGTAACAAAGACGATATAATTTCCCCCAGATGAAAGAAGAGGCGACTAGATTCGATTTGAGGAACATCGTTGCCTGGTTATTCTGCGGCTATGTTGTCTTGCTTCCGATCGTTCGTCCACTATCTTTCGGTCGGGACGGCGTCCTGATCCAATTTGTCGACGTTTTTTTCCTTCTTATTTTTCTCATCTGGCTGGGCGGCGTTCTTACACGACGGATCGAGTTTCCCCATTCGCCGCTTGTTTTTGCGATCGGCATTCTGCTGGCTGCCTTCGTTGTCTCATCGGTGTTTTCCGCCGAGCCTTTCAAAAGTTCGTTAAAGCTGATCGGCGTTTTCTATCTGATGGCAATTGCTCTTGTCGCGAGCAGCGTTTTACGCGACCCCGCCGCTTTCCGGCGGATCGTATTTGCTTGGCTTCTCGGAACGGCGGCAGTGGTATTCGGCACGTTTTCTGGGCTCGCTGCTTTTTTATTGGGATCGGTTGATCCAAGCACAAATTTCTTTCTCTCGCACCAAGGCAGCCTACCGGCCGGCAATTATCCGCGCATTCGCTCTTTCTTTGAGAACGCGAATATGATGGCGAACTATCTGAACGTGAGCTTGATGTTCGCCCTCATTGCAGGTGCCCTCGGCTGGCTTCGAAGTTCGCTGGTGGTTCTGCTCGTTACCGGGATCTCGGTCGCGGCGTTTTTCACATTATCACCGGGAATTGGAGGGATATTTCTCTCACTAGCGATATGGATCTGGGCCACGCAACCGAGCACTTCCCGTCTGACCCGGAATTCGGCAATTGTGGCCGGCTCTTTACTGGCCGCGTTCATCTTTCTATCGACAGTAGTCTCACCCGCAAGCTTCTTTGGTGCGAAAGGGGAATTAATGGCCGTCAGCGATTGGCAAATTCAGACGTCTGTTCGCGTTTCGGTGTGGAATGATTCGATCGAAAGAGGCATTGAGAACCCGTTCGTCGGCCGAGGTACCGGAACCGACGCTGCCAACACCTATTATCGAACAGTAAGCGGACAAGGCCAGCTAATCCGTGACGCACACAACGTCTGGCTTAATATATTTGGACAAGCCGGTCTTATCGGGCTGGCGGCTTTCTTGTATTTTTGCTTTATTGTTTGGCGAATGTGTCGGTTCAATATTCACCACGTTCACAAGGATGCTGTCGTGCTGGTCGGGCTATCGTGTGCAATCGTCGGCGCATTTTTCTATCAGAATTTGTTCGGGTCGTATGAAGACGCAAGGCATTTATGGGTGTTGATCGGAATGCTGGCAGCGGTTTCAGTTCGTGCCGTCGGAACGCGGACGGAGGCGGCATAAGATGATCATTCGAACCGCCCTGAACGCATCGTGCCATTTTATCTTTTTACCTTCGTTACGGTCTCGGGGGCGATAACTTATCGGGATCTCGATAATAGAAGTTCCTGACCGGGCGATCTCGCAAGCCAATTCCGGATCGATATCGAAACGATTCCCGGTCAACTGCAATTTCCCGACAACCTCTCTGGTGAACACCTTGTAGGCCGTGCCCATATCGGTCAGATCCAGATCAAACAAGCGATTTATCATCCAGGTCAAGAAACGGTTCGCAGCATAACGCGAGATTGAGATCGGATTGTCGGTCATAAATCTCGAACCGAAAACAACCGAAGATCGTCCTGATATGATCGGCTCAAGCAGTTTGCTGTATTCATTAGGATCGAGCTCCAGATCGGCGTCTTGGATCAATATAATGTCGCCGGACGAAAGGCCAATGCCGATGCGTACCGCGGCGCCCTTACCCAAATTTTTGCTGCCGGTATGGATCTCTTTCACCCGATCTTTTACCGAGTCGATGATCTGGGCGGTCCCGTCAGTCGAGCCGTCATCGACGATGATTATCTCCTTTTCGATCGGGATCTCGACCGTGCATACTTTTTCGACCACTTGGCCGATGGTTGCTTGTTCGTTATAGACGGGAATGATGACCGAAAGCAGCCTTGGAGAAATGGGCATAGGAAATCAACCGCGAATTTTAGTACGTCAGATAGCTGAGGCTGCTCGCAAAAGGGCCTCGCGCATTTCGCCTGCCGAACGCCAGCGAAGTTCGACCTGCTTTGCGAGAGCTGTTTCGAAGACTGCAGCGACACGCAGCGGCACTTCCGGCACACGCCGGGTGATTGGAATGATAGGCTTTTCAAAGATGGCCTTGACGGTTTCAGAGATACCGGCATTTGGGCTGATATCCAATGCATGAGCACCTGTCAAAAGGCTGTATGCCGTCATGCCTATCGCATAAATGTCCGAAGGCGGACGCACTTCTTTGAAATCCCGTACCTGTTCGGGTGGCATATATGCTATCGTTCCGGCAACGTCGCCAACCATCGTAACGCCGCTCATACCGGTCTGCTTATAGCTTTTTGAGAGGCCGAAATCGGTCAGTTTCGACATGTAATTGGGAAACGTTCCGTCAACAAGAATGTTCTGTTCCTTGATATCGCGATGAACGAAGCCTTTATTGTGTGCGAAATCCAAAGCCGCCAGTGTCTGTTCAATGATCTTGACGACCTCTCGGTAATTCAACTTTCCGCCGCGTTTCTTTGCCAGGCGTGAAGCGTCCATTCCGCTGACATATTCAGAGACCAGATAAACGATCCCGTTGTGGGTACCATGCTCGATGTAGCTGACGATATTCGGATGCTGAAGTGATGACGCAACCTCGATCTCCCGCATAAAGCGCTTTAATGATTGATCACTGACCGCTACTTCCGGCAAAAGTGTCTTGATCGCGACGGCTCGGCCGTCCTTCGTAGATCTGGCAAGCATAACGCTGCCCATTCCGCCCTGGCCGAGAACTCTGATCATTTGATAGTTCGGTATGGGCTGCGGATTTTGCCGTAACTTTTCGCGGCAAGCTTCGCAAACATAGGAAAGTTTCGCATCTGGTCGAGAGGCCTCCGCCTTTGCCGGCAGTCCGCAATTCAGGCACGCGACAGTTATAAGTGAAGGTTCGGTCTGTTCGACCACTGCCCATGGCGACGGAAGTCCAAATGGCTGATCTGTTTGAACACGAACCTCAAGGACCGTCTCGCCTCCCTGTATCCGGTCGCCGTGCTTCAAATGAGCTGTTTCGACCCGTAACCCGTTAACAAAAGTTCCGTTCGTCGATCCCAGATCGCGGAGAAAACACTGCGGTGGAGCTATCTCTAAAATGCAGTGATGGCGCGAGAAAAAACGGTCGTGCGGAAGACAGAATTGAGAGTCTTCGCTTCGGCCGATCATAAACGTGTCATGCTGATCGAATGTAAATTCGCGGCCGGTTTGCGGACCGGCGACGACATTCAGTGTTACACGCATCGGATTGAGTATAGAAGATTTAACGCGAGGTTGCCAATTTGAAGATCACCCGCTGATAACGGTAATTAAAAAATGAATAATGGCGAAAATGAAGGTGATAGTGCCAATTATCATTGCTCCGATAGCCATGCCGCGACCGCCAAAACGTTCGGGCATATTATCTGCATTCCTCATTCCGAGAAAACCGAGTATCGCCGCAGGAATGCCGAGCCAAATACCTCCAAAACAGCAAACGAAAATGAGCGAAGATATCCCCAGGATCAATCCAACCGTCGGAAGAGTGTGGTTCTTTGGTTGCAGATAAGATGGGAGCCCGCCAAACTGAGACGCCTGCATCTGGT
>CAZXTS010000044.1:0-16996 GCA_964643745.1 uncultured Chloracidobacterium sp. | reverse complement strand
GCATTCGGGCGTCCGATCAGCGCCGCATATCCGCTGTGAAATCTAACGTTCGTCATTGTGTAGAAGCTATCAGATTTGGCTCGCGTTTGGGAAACCCGCACCAATATCGGTCAAAGTGACTGATACCCGTTCACGCCTTCAGCAAAAAGATTTGCTTGACAGTAATTCGGTAAACCCGTATTATTAGATTTCAACGGTGTTTGGCATCGTTGTTTTTCACCCTCATTTACTTTTACAAATCATTTTTTTGTCCCAATTCCTGCACAGCAGTTAAAAGGAAGCCACCCAAAATCCGATGTCTTCAAAACTAGGGGAAATTATTGTCCGCGAAAAATTGGTGACCCCACAACAATTACGCGAGGCCCTGGACTATCAACGCACAAGCGGAGGCCAGCTAGGCACGACGTTGGTGAAGCTTGGGATGATCTCAGAAGATGTGATCATCGCTGTATTGTCTCGCCAATATGGCGTTCCGTCCATTAATCTCGACCTTTTCCAGATAGAACCCGAGGTTATAAAACTCATTTCGCAAGAGGTGGCTTTGAAGTACGCCGTGATGCCCGTTTCGCGAGTCGGGGCAACCTTAACGCTTGCGATGTCCGACCCGACGAATGTATTCGCAATGGACGACATCAAGTTCATGACCGGATTGAACGTTGAGCCGGTCGTTGCGTCTGAGGCGTCTATTTCAACTTCGATCGGGAAGTATTATAGCGGCTCGACAGAGATAGATATTTTCGACGCCGCGTTTGCCTTCAAACCCGACGAAACGTCCTCGCGCAACGGTGGCAAGAACGGCAAAAGCTCCAGGAACGGAGCACGGACTGCTAAAGTTGGAGCTGACAGGCTTTCGGATCAGGATCTGGACGTGTCGCTCGATTTTGACTTCGATTCGCACGAAGGTGAGGAACTCGAGGTCATTCAGGACAACGAGGAGATCGATCTCGCATCGCTAACTAAGGCCAGCGAAGACGCTCCGGTCGTCCGGTTGGTCAACGTTCTTTTGGTCGATTCGCTACGGCGAGGCGCATCCGATATTCACGTAGAACCCTATGAGAAAGACTTTCGAATCCGATTCAGGATCGACGGCGTTCTATATGATGTGATGCATCCGCCGATGAAGCTGCGTGATCCGCTTATTTCGCGCCTTAAGATCATGTCCAAGCTGGACATCTCCGAAAAACGGCTTCCGCAGGATGGCCGCATCAAGATCAAGGTAAAGGTCGATGAGCGTTCGCGTGAGCTCGACTTTCGTGTATCGACCCTTCCGACCTTGTTCGGAGAAAAGGTCGTGCTTCGTTTGCTGGACAAAGACAAGCTGATGCTTGATATGACCAAGCTCGGTTTCGAAGCGGAAAGCCTCGAAAAGTTTAAGCGGAACATCGCGAACCCGTATGGGATGGTCCTTGTTACAGGGCCGACCGGTTCGGGAAAAACGAACACGCTTTATTCGGCTCTCCAGGCACTCAACACGCCGGAAACCAATATAATGACGGCCGAAGATCCGGTCGAATTCAATCTGGCTGGCATTAACCAGGTCCAGATGAAAGAGCAGATCGGGCTCAATTTCGCCGCCGCACTCCGCTCGTTCCTGCGTCAGGATCCCAACATTATCCTCGTCGGTGAGGTTCGTGATTTCGAGACCGCTGAAATCGCAATCAAAGCGGCGCTCACGGGCCACCTTGTGCTTTCGACCCTTCACACGAACGACGCTCCTTCGACCATTTCTCGTTTGGTGAATATGGGTATCGAGCCATTCCTGGTCGCTACTTCGGTAAACCTGATCCAGGCTCAGCGGCTTATCAGACGAGTTTGCAGCAGTTGTAAGGAAGAAGTACATGTGCCGGTAGAAGGCCTGGTCGAGATAGGCTTTTCTGAGGAAGAGGCAGCCACATTGCTGCTTTATAAAGGACGAGGTTGCGAAACCTGTTTGAACACAGGCTATAAGGGCCGTGTTGGTCTCTATGAAGTAATGGAAGTAACTGATGAACTTCGCGAACTGATAATTATTGGTGCAAGCGCGATCGAGCTAAGGAAAAAGGCCATCGAGCTTGGGATGATAACACTTCGCGAATCCGGACTTTGCAAGATCAGGGAAGGAATAACCACGATCGAAGAGGTAGTTAAGGAAACGGTGCAGTAGCACACATGGAGGACTTATGGTAAGGGCAATAGCATTATCGATAGCATTGTTGATCGGCGTTGGAACATTGATCCCGCTCGTGACGGAATATGCCGAAGCGGGTGCAAAGAAGACCCGAAAATACAAGAAGAAACGCGAATGGAAAGGCGTGAAGAAATACTCCAAGCGATGGTGGCAGCTGTATCGGGCACAGGAACGCCGCAAGAAGACAGTAGCGGCACGGAAGCGTGCGCTGCGGCTTCGCCAGATGCGGATCGCACAGGCACGCAAAGCTCGCGAGGAAGGATCAAAGGCCGTTGCAGCTGCACCGAGAGCCACGAGAAAGCCTACCGTCGTAATGCCTTCAGGCGAAGCAGCCCCGAAGAATTGGCAGCCGGAAGGTACGAATGATTCTGAGGTTCGCTTTTCGGTCGACAACGGCCGTGGAGGCGAGACCGGTTCGGCAGCGATCACCGTGGTCGGCCCGGCAGTTGGTGAAACCGTTGTCGGCGGCCGTCAGCAGGCTGTTGGCGGTGTGGCAACAACATCGTTAAGGCGAGACGTGATCAACCGAATGATTCGTGAGAACGGATGGGTCGTCAATGACTTTCAGAAAGAGATCGGCGGTAAGCAGGTCTATGTCGTTGTCGCCCAGTCGCAAGCATCCGGCGGACGCATTCAATCGCGAATGTTCTATTTCACAGAATCGAACGGCCGAATCTACTCCGTAGCAACAAATTCATCGGCGGATGCCGCAGAACGAGTTGCCGAAGAGACAGAAAAGGTCATCCGCTCGCTACAGACGCAACCAGGCCGAACTCAGCAGGCCACGCGTGACTAAACCCTCCAATTAACGGGCTGCCTTGGGTATTCACAATGCCCAAGGCCTCCATCTCAAATCGTCCTATGAGCTACGAAAACGAAGAAAACATTGCATCGCAGATAACACTGCCGGAGCTCTTGAAAAAGATGACCGATGCCGGTGGGTCCGATCTGCATCTTTCGACCAATTCCCCTCCGCAGATCCGTGTTCACGGCCACCTCTCGGTTATTCCAGCTTCTCCGGTGCTGACACCGGGCGACACTAAGCGGCTTGCGTATTCTGTTTTGACAGACGCACAGAAACACAGATTCGAAGAGAATCTCGAGCTCGATTTCTCCTTCGGGCTGAAAGGTATGTCGCGATTTCGTGCCAATATCTTTAACCAAAAGGGAGCCGTCGGAGCCGTGTTTCGTGCTATCCCCTACGAGATAAATTCGTTTGAGGCACTCGGGCTTCCACCGGTCGTTTCCGACCTTTGCAAAAAGCCCCGCGGCCTGGTGCTTGTCACCGGCCCGACAGGTTCCGGTAAATCGACCACTCTGGCGTCGATGATCGACAAGATAAATATCGACCGTCACGATCATATATTGACGATCGAAGACCCTATCGAATTTCTTCACAATCACAAGAACTGTGTCGTTAACCAACGCGAGGTCGTGGCTGACACACATTCTTTCGCATCGGCACTTCGTACCGCACTTCGACAGGACCCGGACGTGGTGCTCGTGGGCGAAATGCGTGACCTTGAAACGATCGAGATGGCTCTTCGTATCGCAGAAACGGGGCATCTCACGTTTGCGACACTGCACACGAACTCAGCATATTCGACCATTAACCGTATTATCGACGTTTTCCCGTCGGCACAGCAGGCACAGGTCCGAACACAGCTTTCGTTAGTGCTCGAAGGTATTCTCTGTCAATCGCTGCTGCCGAAAGCAACAGGCGACGGGCGTGTGATGGCACTTGAGATCCTTGTGCCCAATGCCGCTATCCGCAATCTTATCCGCGAGGACAAGATCCACCAGATCTATTCAATGATGCAGACCGGACAGGATAAGTTCGGAATGCAGACCTTCAATCAGGCACTAGCCACGCATGTGCATAAGCGAACTATCACGATGGATGTTGCTGTGCAGCGATCATCGAATGCCGATGAACTTCGGGATCTGATAGAACGCGGTTCCGGATTGAACCAGTCCTATACGAGCCCGACAGGCCGCCAAGCTAAGCCGCCCGCCGGCAGCCCGTATTCACAAGGCAGGCCGATCGGCCAAAGACCGTGAGCCCGAAAGAACAAAAGGGCCGAGCAGGCCGATCACCGAAACACTGAAAAAAGGAGCAAAAGAACGTAATGCCAACATATGCCTTCAAAGGACGAAATCGGCTCAACGAGATCGTGGCCGGCGAACGCGACGCAGCCAGCCAGGACGAACTCAGAGCACTGCTTCGTCGTGAACAGATCATAATGACCCAGGCCACCGAAAAAGGCCGCGTCATTTCGATACCAAAGATCGGCGCCCGCAAGAAGGTAGGTTCGAAAGAGCTCGCCGTTTTCACACGCCAATTCTCGGTGATGATCGACGCAGGTCTTCCGCTGGTTCAGTGTATTGACATTCTTGCCGAACAGCAGCAGAACGCATTCTTCAAGGATGTGCTGCGGCAGGTCCGTCAGAATGTTGAGGAAGGAGCAACGCTGTATGCCGCGCTTGAGAAACACCCGAAGGTCTTTGACCCGCTCTACACGCACATGGTCGAGGCGGGCGAAACTGGCGGTGTGCTCGACCTGATCCTGCAGCGGTTGGCGACATTGATCGAAAAGGTCGTTAAGTTGAAACGGAGCATCGTTTCGGCTTCGATCTATCCGTCAGCGGTCATTGCGGTAGCAATCGGTGCGATCGCGGTGATCATGGTTGTCGTTATCCCGCAATTTGAGCAGATCTTTATCGGTATGCTCGGGCCGGGCGAACTGCTTCCGCTTCCCACACGCATCGTGATGGGCATAAGCGGATTCTTAGCCGGTTGGGGCGGCCTCACGCTTCTTATTGCTTTGATCGGACTTGCGATCGGTACAAAGTTCTACTACAAAACGCCAAAAGGCAAGTGGCAGATAGATACCATGCTGCTGAAACTTCCGGTGTTTGGTGGAATTCTCCGCAAGGTCGCGGTTGCCCGTTTTTCGCGGATACTTTCGACGCTTCTTTCATCAGGCGTGCCGATCCTTCAGTCGTTGGAGATCACCTCTAAGACGGCAGGAAACGTGGTCATCGAAGACGCGATTCTCAAGGTTCGTGCCGGCGTCGAACGCGGTGAGAACTTTGTCGAACCGTTGAAGGCGACCAAGGTGTTTCCGCATATGGTCAGCCAAATGATCGGTGTCGGTGAACAGACCGGTGCTCTTGACGCAATGCTTGGAAAGATCGCAGACTTCTACGAAGAAGAGGTCGATACCGCGATCGCCGACCTTCTGGCGATGATCGAACCTGCATTGATCGCGTTCCTTGGTATAACTATCGGATCGATAGTTATCGCGATGTATATGCCGCTGTTCTCCTTGATCGGGAAACTTGCAGGCGGTGCAAAATAAATCGTTTTCAAACGATCGTATATAACGAATAAGAGCCCGGGTCGAAACACCCGGGCTTTTTGTTGGAGCGCGGACACTCCTGTCCGCATGAGCGTCGCCTCGACGCGAACACGACCGTTTGCAAGAAAGGTCTCGCCGGAGGAACCGGCGATGGGGACAAGAGTGTCCGCGCTCCGCTACCAACCCAAAATATACGCGAGCATCAGCGGGGCGACGATCGAGACCTCGGATTCGACGATGAACTTCGGCGTTGAGGCTTCTAGCTTGTACCGCGTTGTTTGCGCGGAAACGACCGATTCTTATTCGTCCAAGCCCAACGGGGTCAATGTCTTGTTTATTGACTTTGGATCACGTCGGTCGTCGAGGACTGCATAAATATCAACGTTCGCATCTTGCGTTCGATAATAGATCGAATAAGGAAACTTGGTAGATAGCATTCTAAAGTAAGTATCGTTGTATTTCTGATGAACTCCAGCGTAGATGTTTAGTGATCGCAGATCGGACATGATCGAGCTTAGAAAGTACGCCCCAAGACCGTCTTGTTGCCGCTCGTAGAATCTGATTCCGTCCGCGATTGTGCGTCTCGCTGTGCGGAGTACGCGAATATTCATTTGAACTCGGTTCGAAGATCGGCTTCGAATTCATCAAGGCTAATAAACGAGTCTTCATCGTTTTCAAGCGCTTTCTCCCGATCCGCCAAATAGTCGCGATGCCAATCGGGCGGTTCTCCGTTGACGTTTCTGGCACTCATGTTCTTCCAAAGAGCTTCCATCAACTCGATCTGTTGGGCCGCGGTCATCTCATCAATTTCAGGTTTAGTTTGAACGGTCATATCTGAAGTATACCACGGCGAAATCTATTGTTTAGAAATTACTCTACCACTCCAAAATGTAGGCAAACATCAGCGGGGCGACGATCGAGGCGTCGGATTCTACTATGAATTTTGGCGTCGATGCTTCGAGCTTACCCCAGGTGATCTTCTCGTTTGGGACGGCGCCGGAGTAGGAGCCATAGCTGGTGGTTGAATCTGAGATCTGGCAGAAATAGCCCCAGACGGGAACACCATCGCGTTGCAGGTCTTGGTGCAGCATCGGCACGACGCAGATCGGAAAGTCGCCCGCGATGCCGCCGCCGATCTGGAAAAAGCCGATGGTCGAATCGTCCTGCGCATTGTTCGTGTACCAATCGGCAAGCATCGTCATATATTCGATGCCGGTGCGGACGGTGTGGACGTTCTCGATGTCGCCGGTGATCACGTGGCCGGCGAACATATTGCCCATGGTCGAATCTTCCCAGCCCGGCACGACCATCGGCAGATTCTTCTCCATTGCGGCGTACATCCACGAATCTTTCAGGTCGATCTGGTAATACTCCTCGAGCGAGCCGTTCTTTAAGACCTGGTACATGAACTCGTGCGGGAAATAACGCTGGCCCTCGGCCTCTGCACGTGTCCAAACCTCGACCATCGCCTTCTCAAGCCGCCGCATCGCTTCGTGCTCGGGAATGCAAGTGTCCGTCACGCGGTTCATATGGCGGTCAAGCAGAGCCTGCTCATCCGCAGCCGTAAGATCGCGATAATTCGGCACGCGTTCGTAGAAATCATGTGCGACCAGATTGAACAGGTCTTCCTCGAGATTCGCACCCGTGCACGAAATGATCTGCACCTTGTTCTGCCGGATCATTTCCGCAAGGCTCAGCCCAAGCTCCGCCGTCGACATCGCTCCGGCAAGCGTGATCATCATCTTCCCGCCGCCGTCCAGATGCTGAACATACCCCTCTGCAGCGTCAATAAGAGCCGCCGCGTTAAAATGCCGATAATGATGATTAATGAAGTGTTTTACTGGTGCGTTCATAGTGAAGTCATCGAAAAATCAAATGATATCGCATTTGTCTTGTTTTCCTGTATCATCACAACACGGTTTTACGCTATCTCGGAGGTAAATCTTAATGAACATTAAAAGCCTTCTTTCATTCCGAAATCTTAAGGGAATAAGATCGTTTGAAAAGAGGGAGTTAATAATCAATGAAGGGGACTCAGAAAAGGATGTTTATCTCATTCTCAATGGTTTGGTTCGGAGTTATTTAATAACGGAAAACGGCGAAGAGATTACGTTTCAAATTTTTGCCGAAAATCAGATATTTGGTAATGTACATGCCATTTTGTTCAATGAGCCGTCAAGATTTTTTTACGAAACTTTTGAGAAAACCAAGGTGCTTCACATCGACCAGAAATCATTCAGGGATTTGACATTTTCTGATCCCGATCAGTTCGGAATACGTTTGTTGCAACAAGCCTTTAACCGTTTAGATTCCTTCGTGTTTCTATCTCCCGAAGAACGATACCATCGATTCATAAAAGACCACCCGCATCTCATAAACCGGGTTCCGGACAAATATATTGCCAACGTACTCGGCATAACTCCCGTTTCCTTGAGCCGAATTCGAGGCCGCATCGCAGCAAAAAAAAGTTAGGTGCAACTTATCCATTGTTAATATCTGACAAAAAGACGTGTGCTAGCCTGTTTCTTGGAGGTAAGAATAGGTTATGAAAACACTCTTATTGCTGTTCACAATATCGCTTTTTAGCATTTCGACATTCGCCCAAGAAAGCATTTCGGGTATCTGGAATACCGGAGTGGAAAACACGAAGATCGAGATCAAGGATGCCAATAGCAAATTCGAGGGCAAAATATACGCGTCGGATAATCCGAAGGCACCCAAGGACAAGCTTATGGTCAAGGATGTTTTGAAGAACAACCAAGGCTACAAAGGGAAACTTTACATCATTAACAGAGCTCGATGGGTGGATGCGGTATTTGTCAGAAACGGAAACGTTCTGAAGGTTACCGTTTCCTCTGGGTTCCAGAAGAAAACCGTTGAATGGACGCTGGTAGAATAGTTTCGTGGGCCGCTCTCATCGGCTCCCTTCAACATCCACCTTGTTAAACGGAGTGGGAACTTCACGGAAAACGACTTATGGATGCGATAAAATGGTATTTCTTGATCCTGATCTTCGTCGCACTAGTACTTGAAATTATTTGGGCGAAACGAAGCAACCCAGATGCATTTAGCCTAAATGAGAGTTTAGCGAACATTGGAGTTTTTGCCGGTAATCAACTGTTAAAACCTCTTTCCCTTGCTTGGAAATACTTTGTACTAGGTTGGTTTTCACAATATCACCTTCTTGATATTCCGATAAATGCCTTTACTGTTGTACTAACGTTCTTTGCCACCGAGTTCGGGTACTATTGGTACCATCGTCTGAGCCATGAAGTTCCATTGCTATGGACGCTTCACCACACCCATCATTCAGCGATGAAGATGAATCTAACCACTGCCGTCAGGCTTAATTGGATTGGCTTATTCATTAGCCCGGTATTTTACGTTCCGTTAGTGGTTATCGGATTCTCAACGGAGATTATCGTTACCTGTTTGGCTCTAGGATTGTTTTACCAATATTTTCTACACACGGAAGCAGTTAAGAAGCTTGGTTTCCTAGAAGGGCTCTTTTTGAATACTCCGTCGGCACACCGCGTTCATCATGGTTCGAACCCAAAGTATATTGATAAGAACTACGGTGCAATGTTAGTTATTTTCGATAGATTGTTTGGAACCTACGAACCCGAAACAGAAAAGGTAACCTATGGCGTTACGTCAGGATTTTTTAGCAACAACCCATTCAAAATAAACTTTTTGCCGTTGCTTGAATACTTTAGGGGAAATTGGAAAAGGGAAAAACAGATGGTTGCAGAAACAGGACTTTCTCAGAATAATTCCTGAACTTTAACTTTGGTCGGATAATGTCGAACCGCACCCCAGCGGTGAAATCGAAAGAAGAGGAAACGTAAAATGATGCGATCGTATAAGCTCAAGGGCATCCATACAGTAGTTCTGACGGCATTTTTCTTAGCATTTTCCTTATCGGTTTTTTCGCAGAAAACGGAGAGGATATCCGCGAATGCACGGACCTCGCCCCCAGGTTCGATCCGGATCGTCAGCGTTGACCTTTCGATCAGGGATTATTCGTCAGTGGAAGACCGGGACGCTTTGGTGCAGGCCTTCTCCGAAAATGGTTCGCAGGGGCTCGTCGACGCGTTGGACAAGTTAGGATCGAAGGGCCGAATTGCGATCACGGGAACACTTGGGTTTGACGTCAACTACATTAGCACCACCGACCTCCCCGACGGAAGTCGTATGATCAGATTCGTAACCGACCGGCCTATAACATTTGCTGAAAGTTGGGCTTCTCCGCGTTCGGTCAATTATCGGGTTTCAATCGGCGAAATCATTCTGAGAAAAGAAAAGAATAAGAGTTCCGGGAAACTGTTTCCCGCTGCCGAGGTCAAACTCAACAAGAACAACGAGATCGAAATAGAGTCTTTCCAGGAACCTTGGGATCTCACGAATATCAGACTCTACAAGTAACTCGCGGGTGGCAACCGATCTACCAGGATGCCGTTCCTGCTCGTTCACTTCAAAAAAGGGGACGCTGCTCCTCTCGTGCCCGGCAAAGTAACTGAACTGTTTCCGATCTTCTTCCAGCTTCGTACCAGTTCACGAAGAATCACCGGATTCGGATCGCCATCGTGGGAGCCGACAAAGATCATTTCGCTTTTATTCCGGCGACTCCGCCGACCATTTCCGTCTATCGCGATTGCAGATACGCGTCACTTCTAACGCTTTCGTTTTTGAACAGTCGAAGAAGTGTCACGCGACGGCGATTTGCGCTATCTTTCTACACGATGGAAAATCCGTTACTTCGTTCATTTTCGAGATCGCGTGATGCAGCATCATTTGGCGCGGTGCTGTTTGTTATTGTTGGTGCATTCGCGTTTACGGTTCAGGCTCAGTCCATGGGTATCCGCCAAAACGGCGGTTCGAGATTTATCTACATCGTCAAAACCGACGGCTCGATCAGCCGGTTTGGTAACGAGGAGAGCGACGGAGCGATGCGGTAGTGAGGACGGGAAACGCTACGCCGCAGCTATAATCAACATTGCAATCGCGATGCCGACAATTTTTACACATCCTGCGGTCCCCATCGCCCTAGGCTTTGGACTTGGTAAGAACATCATCCCGCCTCGCCTCATTGCTGCGGGTGTGGCGGCTTCTGTTATTCCGGATCTGGATGTTTTGGCGTTTAAGCTGAACGTGGCGTATTCGAGCGATTACGGCCACCGCGGCTTTAGCCATTCGCTGGCGTTTGCGGCGGCTCTTGGGTTTGTAGCGGCATTGATCGCGCCATGGCTTCGGGCAAAGCGGCTCAATTCGTTCCTCTTCGTCACGATCTCCGCGGCCTCGCATGGGCTATTAGATATGCTGACTAACGGCGGTCTGGGAGTTGCATTACTTTGGCCGTACTTGAGCGAACGGATGTTTTTCCCGTGGCGAGTCATTGTCGTTTCGCCGCTGAGCCTATGGGAATTTTTAGGTCTTCGCGGCTGGCGTGTGGTCGCAAGCGAACTGCTCTGGGTCTGGCTGCCTTCGGCGATCTTGTTCATTTTAGTCGCTGTCGCAACGGCCGGTCGAAGGCCGCGTAGTTCGCATTAGCCATCTATACGATGAAGAGCCTTCTAAAGAACATACTCTGGGTCGATTGCATCGGGGCGTTGATCACGGGCGTGCTTCTGTTAGCTCTAAGCGGTTGGGTCGCCCCGTTTTACGGCCTGCCGCATTGGTTCGTCGCCGCCCACGCGTTAGTCCATCTTGCCTACGGCACCTATTCTTTCTCACTCGCCGTTCGAAAGACCCGGCCAATGCATCTGATCAAACTGCTCGTTTTTGCCAATGCCGCGTGGGCCTTAATTTGTTTGGCCTTGGCCTTGTTCCTGATCAGCAACGCAAGCGGATTCGCGATCGCGCATTTTACCTTAGAAGGCCTGTATGTCGGCGGTCTCGCGTTGGTCGAGTGGAAAAACCGGGAGAGCCTTCGCAATTCAGCTCACCGATAGGACATGCAGCCCTCGTTACAGGGCGTCCCTTGAGTTTCGCATACAAAGGCCAAAAGGCTAGAATTAGGGTGATAACCTTATGGAATTGACAGTCGGAATAACAGGAGCCTCAGGGACGATCTACGCTCAGCGCACGCTGCAATTGTTGGCGGCAAGTGGTGCCGTTGAGACGATCAATCTAATTATGTCCGGCACAGCGGCGACGGTTGCCCAGGTAGAGCTCGGCATAAATTTGAAGGATCCGAACAAGGAGAAGATAAACGAATGGCTCGGATTGCCGGCCGATTCTAAGATCATCCGATTTTGGCGACTCGATAATCTCGCGGCAAAACCGTCGTCGGGTTCGAACAAGCAGGCCGGAATGATGATCGTGCCTTGTTCAATGGGAACGATCGGTGCGATCGCAAGCGGTGCGGGAACCAATCTAATCCATCGGGCAGCCGATGTTTGCCTGAAGGAACGCCGTAAATTGGTCATCGTACCCCGCGAAACCCCGTACAATTCGATCCATCTGGAGAATATGCTGCGGCTCGCGAACGCCGGTGCCCAAATTCTTCCCGCAAGTCCGGGCTTTTATCACCGTCCTAAAAGTATTGAGGACCTCGTCGAACATCTCTGCTTCCGTATTTTGGATCAGTTCGATATTCCTCATTCGAAAAAAACTCAATGGACGGGAGAAGAGGTAAATGATGAATGATGAATGTTAAATGACAAATGATGAAATCAGGGTTTAATTAGTAATTAATAATTACGAAATTAATAATTAAGGAGATCGTCAATTGGCAGGAATTGGTTTTTAAATTTATGCGGGGTTGATCTGTGATAGTGATGAAAAGTTTAGTGGTTTTTTGGGTGTTGGTATTTGCTTTGGCGTCGGCAGGGCAAGAGCGATTCGTAAAGCCAGTTGATGAAGCAACGAAAAATGCTTCATTCCTCGCCTTTCGGACAAAGCTGATCGCGGCCGCTGAACGAAAGGACCTGAAGTATGTGCAGAGTATAATGGACCCGAATATCAAGCTGAGTTTTGGCGGGCATTCCGGGCTCAAGGGATTTAACGAACTCTGGAAAAAAGAAGCAGATTTCTGGGACGAATTCGTGCCGGTGATAAAGAACGGCGGCAGGTTCATCGGCGAAGGGCGGAATCGTATGAGCTTTTTTGCGGCACCGTATTTGTTCAATGACATGCCGGATGATCTGGACCAATTCGAATACCACGCGATATTCGGAAGCAATGTAAACGTTAGGGAACAGCCAAATATGAACGCGAAGGTTCTGACGCAGCTTTCCTACAACATAGTGAAGACCGACAGCGAAGCTACGATTCATCGGAAGACCGGTCCCGGTGAATGGGATATAAGGGCCGATTGGTACAAGATCGAATCGCTCGGCGGTGTGAAGGGTTGGGTCAAGGCAGAATATGTTCGAAGCCCGATAGATTACCGGGCAGGGTTTGAAAAGAAGCGCGGCGTTTGGAGAATGACATTCTTCATCGCGGGCGACTAAGCAATGCAAACAGCAGAGCGGTTCACGAACCGCGTCGAAAATTACGTCAAATATCGTCCGGGCTATCCGCCCGAGATGATGCATTTTTTCCGCGAAAGTCTTGGATTGACCTCGGATTCTGTCGTTGCAGATATTGGTTCGGGAACCGGACTTTCATCGAAACCACTTCTTGAGAACGGAAATCGGGTCTTTGGGGTCGAGCCGAATGCTGCAATGCGTCAGGCGGCGGATGAATACTTGTCCGACTTTCCCGAATTCATGGGCGTCGATGGAACCTCGGCGGAGACCGGGCTGGAAAGCGGCTCCTGCGATCTCGTAATCGCGGCACAGGCATTTCACTGGTTCGAACCTGAATCAACGCAGAATGAATTCAAGCGGATATTAAAGCCGGGTGGGCACGTTGCGTTGATCTGGAACGAGCGGCAAACTGATACAACCCAGTTTCTTCGTGAGTACGAAGCTTTGCTTTTGAGATTCGGTCGGGATTATGCAGAAGTGCGGCACGAACAGATCGACGAAACCGTGCTTTCGAGCTTTTTCCAGACCAGGTTTGATAAGGCATCGTTCCCCAATTTCCAGGAGTTCGACCTGGCAGGGCTTCGCGGCCGGCTGCTTTCGTCATCGTATATGCCGGACGAATCCGATCCGGTTTTTCCGGAACTTGAAAAAGAGCTAACACAGCTTTTTGCCAAACACCAGGAAAACGATAGAATAAAAGTTTTCTACGACACCAATATTTTCTACTGTGCGTTATAGTTTATGAGTTCGACACCTGAGACATCGCCCGAAGTTCGTACCATCTCCGTTGCCCATTCGCCGGATTCGGACGATGCGTTTATGTTCTATGGCCTTGCCACGAACAAGCTTGAGACCGAAGGCCTAAAGTTTGAGCACACTCTGAAGGACATTCAGGGCCTGAACGAGGACGCTGCCAACGGTGTGTTCGATGTGACAGCCATTTCGTTTCACGCGTATGCATATGTTGCCGATAAATACGCTCTGCTGCCGCACGGAGCGAGCATCGGCGACAAATACGGGCCGATCGTCGTCGCAAAAGAACCGCGCGATCCGGCAGATATCGGGAAGATGAAGATCGCCGTTCCGGGCGAACTTACGAGCGCGTTTCTTGCACTTCGCATTTATAACCCGGACTTTGAATACATCGTCGTCCCGTTCGACAAGATCATCGACGCCGTCCAAAAGGGCGAGGCCGATGCCGGTTTGCTGATCCACGAAGGCCAGCTTTTTTATAAGCAGATGGGTCTCGACAAAGTCTTGGATCTTGGTGAATGGTGGCACGAGCGCACAGGGCTTCCGCTGCCGATGGGCGGGAACGCCATCAAGCGGGAACTCGGGCCCGAGCTGATGAAACAGGTTTCGAAACACCTTCATCGAAGTATTCTCTATTCGATGGAAAATCGTGAGGACGCGCTTTCATATGCAATGCAGTTCGCACGCGATATGGCCCCGGAGCTTGCCGACCGCTTTGTTGCGATGTGGGTAAATGACCTTACGCTAGATTACGGTGAACGCGGCCGTGAAGGCGTCCGGCGCCTGCTGAAAGAAGGTTACGAAGCTGGCATTATCCCGCACGAGGTCGATATCGAATTTGTCGGATAACTATTTCGGCGAAGGTGTTTCCATTGCAAAGATCTGTGCAGGATTCATTTTGAATTGCAGCATCTTTGCCGTTTCGCGGCCGCCGTCGCCGCCTTTACGCTGAACCGTGATCCGGCCGATCTTTAAGTTTCCGGCCCGCGTCATTTCAACCGGGCCATCCGAAAAGTAACGTACCGCCTCATCCGCGGAAACGATCTTCCAACGGCTTTCTCCGCTCGTTTTCCATGCGACCATGAACCAGTCAGCTCGGCCATTGCCGGCACCCTTTATCAGGTCAGCGCTAATTCGGTCTTTATTCTTTGAAAAGAATTCGAGGACGGTATTTTGTGATGCTGCAGGCAGTTCGGACAAGAACATCCGCTCGGGCCGGCGCGACTTCGCATTCGGCGGGTCTTCACCCAAATATAACCGCATAACTGCGACCACATCTGGAGGCATTTCCCACATTTGCGCATAGTGCCGAAGCCAGCGTTTGTCGATCTGGTTAAATCCGTTCTGGCTGCTGACAAGCTTTATCGAAATGCCATGACTGAGGGCCTGGCCGTTGGCATCGCTCACCGAAACGGTGATGTCGGCTTTTTCCCCGCTTGGTTTTGTGGCGGTGACATTGTCGATAAACGTCGGGTCATAACCCAAAGCTCGAAGCCATGCTCTGGCATCGTCATCCGTCCGCCAATTGTTGAATTTGTCGCGAATGTCGTTCTCATTGCGAAATCCGCCTTTGGCAGTCTGCGAACCGCGCTCGACAGCGCTCGACTGGGCCGATAGCAACACCGGGCAGACGAGCAGCATGGCCAGCAATAAGCCCAAGAAACGAAATTTATGATGAAAAGGGAACCGCTTCATCAGTTATGCCTTGCAGGTCAGCCGAATATTAGCCGTTCACATCGGTTGTCATGATCCGGTAACGGCCGACATTTATCAGCCGTCTCCTTTTTTACCGCGTCGCCGCCCGCCTTCGGGTTGGTTCGGTTGGCCGTCCGGTTCGCGGGGAGCGGTGACCGGCGGCAGCGGCGGCGGTTTTGCTACGACCGGACGCTCAGCCTCTGTGGTCGACGGAGCAGACCCAGTTCCGGTAGTTGTGCCCGGCGAACCGGTCGATGATGGAGTTGAGCCATCAGATGTATCAACTGTCGCAGTTTCGGTCAGGTTGGCACCGGAACGAATCGCTGCCAGATCGGCTCGTGCAAGGTTCTCGAGTTCCTCGCGCTTTTTCCTGAGCATTCTGGCGCGTATTTCCGCCGGCATAGCAGGAACAGCGGGAAACGTCTCGCGCGGTTTATCCTTCATGTACGGCATCATAAATGAGTTGAAAATTGGCAAGGCCGTGCCTCCGCCTGTCATTCCACGCCCGATCGATTCCTTACGGAGCGGATTCCCCATCCAAACTCCTGTCGCATACGATGGCGTGTATCCGATGAACCAGACATCGGTGTGTTTGTTCACGGTTCCGGTCTTTCCCGCCAGCGGATGTCCCGAAGCATTAGCTCCGCCTGCAGTGCCTCCGCCGGAAGTAACGCCGCGCATCATATCGACCATTGTAAGAGCCACGTACTCGCTCATCACTTTGGAGCTTGAACCGTCGAATTCTTCCAGCAAGGTGCCGTCACGGCTATAAACCTTTCGGATCAAATGCGGCTGAACGCGAACTCCCTTATTTGGAAATGCTCCAAATGCGGCCGTCATTTCCAGCAAAGAGGCCTCGGACGCACCGAGCGCCGATGGAAGGCTGGGCGCCATCGGATTCGAGATGCCGAACCGCCGGACCATTTGAGCTCCGGCCTGAATGCCGACCTGTTCCAACAGGTGAACGGCAGCAAGGTTGTAAGATTTTGCCAGTGCGACCCGCATCGGGACGTTAGGATGGCTGGGCGAACCATCGTAGTTTGAAGGCTGCCAGCCGCCGCGTTTGATCGGGGCGCCGCTAACCAGCATATCCGGCGTCATACCATCTTCGACCGCCGCTGCATAAATAAATGGCTTGTATGCTGAACCCGTCTGACGAAGGCCTTGCGTCGCATTGTTGAATTTACTGGTATGGAAATCGTAGCCACCGACCATCGCCACGATCTCGCCATTTTTAACATTTACCGAGACGATCGAGGCTTGAATCTCCGGCACTTGAGCAAGGTCAACCTCCAACGTGCGATCGTCGTTATTTACTTTCTTTACAATGAATTCGGCTAGGAAACCCGGCTTCAATTCGTCAACAGGCCGCTTTCCGCTTCGGCCCATATTCCCGCGTCCTACGACCGCCTTGTAACGGCCGAATCTGACACCGACCTGATCGGTCGCCGCGTTCGTGGTCATCGCAAGGCCCTTTATATATTCACCTTCTTCGTATTCGTCGCCGTACCAATCAGCGTGTTTGAAGGCGTTTAGATTCTTTTCGA
>CAZXTS010000043.1:1888-17374 GCA_964643745.1 uncultured Chloracidobacterium sp. | reverse complement strand
CTCGGCGGCAGGCTCGACGCCACGACCGCGGCGAATGCCGAGATCGCAGCAATAACCCGAATCGACCTCGACCATCAGGAATATCTCGGCGATACGATAGAAGAGATCGCCGGGGAAAAGGCGGCGATAATACGCGAGCAGACCGAAGCCGCAGTGATAAGCAGACAATCGCCGCAGGCGATGGACGTGCTCCATAACGTGATCGGAAATGCTCATAGCAGAGGAGTTTACGTGCGTGAAACGGCAGTCGTCTTTGATGACGGATCACTTGGATCGCCATTGCGAGCCCTTGCCCATGATCTCGGGCTGAAAGGCTCTCATCAGTTTGAAAACGCCGAAGTAGCTGTCCTTTTGGCGGATGCACTGCGAAAGCATTTTCCGATCAGCGATGAGAACATTCGCCAAGGATTAGCGGCTGCGAGACATCCCGGCCGGCTGGAATACGTTGGTAATTTCTTGCTCGATGGGGCACACAACGTTGCCGGAGCCAAAGCTTTGTTAAATTTTCTAACTTACGTTGAAAAGCGGCCGATCACAATGATATTCGGCGCAATGCGGGGCAAAGACGTTGCCGAGATCGCGAAGATCCTTTGGCCTAGAGCGGAACGTTTGATCCTCACGCAGCCGTCGAATTCCCGGGCGATGACGGCAAACGAACTTTCAGAATTTGTGCCGAATGGCTTCGACTCGGAACTAGTAGTTCTTACAGATTCAGCCGGAGACGCGATTGCCGAGGCTACTTCGTCAGATTTGGTGCTGGTAACCGGCTCGTTGTATCTCGTAGGAGAGGTTAGGCGAATTCTCACCTCTCGAATTTGAGATTTGAGATTTCAAATCTAAGATATGTCTATGCATAAACTGGTATTGATACGCCACGGCGAGAGCCAATGGAACAAGGAAAATCGGTTCACCGGCTGGAAGGACGTCGATCTTTCTGAAAAGGGACGGGAAGAGGCAAAGGCGGCGGGGCAACTGCTCAAGGCCGAGGGGTACGTCTTTGATGAGGCGTACACGTCGGTGCTGAAACGTGCGATCCGGACGCTTTGGATCATTCTCGACGAAATGGACCTGATGTGGATCCCGGAAACGAAATCGTGGCTGCTGAATGAGCGGCATTATGGTGCTCTCGAAGGATTGAATAAGGCTGAAACGGCTGCACAATATGGCGAGGAACAGGTGCTGATCTGGCGTCGTAGCTACGATGTTCCGCCGAGTGCGATGCTCGATACTGACGAGCGTTGGCTCGGAAAAGATGCTCGTTACGCTTCGGTTGAAGCAGGCAAATTTCCTGCCGCGGAATGTTTAAAGGACACGGTCGAGCGTGTCGTGCCATATTATCAGGAAGAGATCGCCCCAAAGATAAACGCCGGCAGACGCATCCTGATCGCCGCGCACGGAAATAGTCTTCGGGCACTTGTAAAGTATCTCGACACCATTTCCGACGAAGACATCATCAGCCGAAATATCCCGACGGGAATTCCGCTTGTTTACGAACTGGACGTGAACCTAAAGCCGACTAATAGTTATTACTTGGGCGATGCCGAGGCTGTAAAGGCCGCCGAAGAGGCTGTTGCAAAGCAAGGCCAGGCGAAGTAATAAACACACGAATTCGTATATTCAGTCGTAAATAGGTAGCAAATCATCCCAAAGCTTGCCGATCACACTCCGATCCCATAACGAAAATTTACGGCACGGGATTTGTAATTGCAACGGTGGAGATCGAGGAATATGAGATCGGTAAAATTTGCAATCACAATCGCGGCCCTGGCGATGATCCTTTCATCGTTGGCCATTGGCCAAACGGCTCGACGGACACCTAATCGTGCCGCTTCGACTCGGGATGGACTTTCAAACAATGTCATCGCGAACGGTTTGAAAGAAGCGATAATCGTCGGCGTTCGCAGATCTGTTGCGGAATTAGGCCGCGAGAACGGTTTTCTCGGCAATGACGAGGTTCGAATTCCACTGCCCGGAAATGTTCAGAAGATGGAACGAACGCTTCGTATGCTCGGCCAGGGCCGGCGGGTTGATGATTTTGTCGAATCTATGAATCACGCGGCCGAAATGGCAGTGCCCGTGGCGACCGATATCTTTGTCGATTCGATCCGCCAGATGTCGTTTGACGATGCCCGCCAGATCTTGTTCAGCGGCCAGGACGACGCGGCGACACAGTTCTTCCGACGCACAAGCGAGAACAGGCTTCGACAAGAGTTCCGACCGATCGTCGAAGGCTTTACCGAACAGGTCGGCGTGACTCAAAAGTATAAACAGATGATGGGCCGATATGGTTCATTTGGAAAAGTGATGGGCCAGGATGCAAGCGACATCGACGGCTATATAACCGAAAAAGCGATGGACGGACTTTTTTTGTTGATCGCTCGTGAAGAGGCCGCGATCCGCCGTGATCCGATCGGCCGAACCACGTCGTTGCTTCGGCAGGTATTTGGCATCTTGAAGTAGAACATCGAGACAATTTTAGCGGGCGGGAAAGAGCGAATATCTTTTTCCCGCTTTTGCGTTTATACTCTTGAACTTTGTATGTCGGTTTCGAAGGTCGCCTTTTACCTAATAATTGTCTTTCTTTTAACGCCATTCGGGTCTCCGGGCATTGCGTTGGCGCTCGGCATCTTGATGGCTTTTTCGTTAGGTCATCCGTTTCCGGATCTTTCGGGCAAACCGGCCAAATATTTGCTGCAAGCCTCCGTCGCATTGCTCGGCTTTGGGATGAATCTCGGTGCGGTTTACGCATCCGGTAAGGACGGCATCGCGTTCATCGTTGCGGTTGTTTTTGGCGCACTTTTGCTCGGCACGATCATCGGCATTTTGCTAAAGGTGCCTTCGCGTGTGCGGACTCTTATCTCCTCAGGTACCGCGATCTGCGGCGGCAGTGCGATAGCGGCGGTCGGCCCGGCGATAAAGGCAGAAAACGATGAAATGTCCGTCTCTCTCGGGACTATTTTTATCCTGAACGCTATCGCTCTTTTCGTGTTTCCGATCATTGGAAATGGGCTCGGAATGTCGCAGACGCAGTTCGGAATGTGGGCTGCGATCGCTATTCAGGACACAAGCTCGGTCGTCGGTGCCGCGACCGTATTCGGGCCGGAATCGCTTGCGGTAGCGACTACCGTAAAGCTCGCCCGAGCACTTTGGATAATTCCCCTAGCTTTTGCACTCGCGTTTATCTATCGCGAAGCGGGTTCGAAAACGAAGATCGCAATTCCATGGTTCATCTTCTTTTTTGTCGGAGCGGCGGCTATTCGAACGTTCGCCCCCTTGTGGGTTCTGCCGAGCATTTTCGATTCATTGGTAAATCTGGCAAAAGCCGGCCTGACCATAACGCTCTTTCTGATCGGCCTTAGCCTTTCACGCGAAATGTTGAAAAGCGTCGGTTGGCGGCCGTTTGCGTTGGGAACTGTACTTTGGATCATAGTCGCTTCGATGGCGCTCGCGGCGGTTCTTCGTTTTGTATAGCTCGGTTGTTATAATACTCGTTTCGGCATAATACAAGTTTTCATACCGTAATGAGCATCAAGCAGATAACCGTCCGCGGGGCACGCCAGCACAATCTTAAAAACATAGATGTTGAGATACCGCGCGATAAGCTTACGGTGATAACCGGGCTTTCCGGTTCGGGCAAGTCTTCGCTCGCTTTTGACACGATCTACGCCGAAGGCCAGCGTCGCTACGTGGAATCGCTTTCGGCCTATGCACGCCAATTTCTTGATCAGCTTGAAAAACCAGATGTCGATTCGATAGAAGGCCTTTCGCCTGCGATCTCCATCGAACAAAAAACGGTTTCGCGTTCGCCTCGCTCGACCGTCGGAACGGTGACGGAGATCTATGATTATCTTCGTCTACTTTTTTCTTCTATCGGCCAGCCGCATTGTCACGAATGCGGAGCCCCGATTACGCGGCAATCCGTTGAACAGATAATCTCCGGCATTCTCGATCTCGATGAAGGCGAGCGCGTGATGATCCTTGCACCGGTCGTGCGGGGCCGAAAAGGTGAATTCAAAAAAGAACTTGAGAAGTTTCATAAGGACGGTTTTGTGCGGTCACGGATCGATGGCGAGATGCGGCAGCTCGATGAGCCGATCGAACTCGACAAGCGAAAGAACCACACGATCGAGATCGTAGTTGATCGACTTTTGATCAAAGAGGGCGTCAACGAACGCCTTTCCGAATCGGTCAAGACCGCGCTGAAATTAACCGGCGGTGCGGTGCTGGTTTCGGTGATCGACGGCGATGAAATGCTCTATTCCGAGCGAATGGCGTGCGTCAATTGCGGCATAAATATCGCCACGCTCGAACCTCGTTCGTTTTCATTTAACTCAGCATTCGGTGCCTGCAAACGATGTCAGGGTATCGGCACGGTGATGGAGATCGATGCGAATAAGATCGTGCCGGACCTAAGCCAACCGGCGGGTAAGATCGAATTCCTTGGTGGTGCTGATCGCTCGGGAGCATCGTTTCTTCGGTCGGCATTGATGGCATTGATCGAACGATATGTCGAAGGCGACAAGCTCGAACCTCCCGCTGCGAATGCCAGAACGCGAAAAAAGGGGAAACGAAAAAAAGATCGTGATGACGTCGACGTCACTGCCGGAAAGGCTCTGAGTGAAACACCCTTTGCCGATCTGCCTGAAGAGATTCGCAACGCGTTCCTTTTTGGAACAAAGAAGCGTCTTACGTTTCGCCAGGGCGATTACAAGTACGAAAGTGACTGGAAAGGTGCACTAAAGGCGATGAAAGAACGGCTCGAATCGCCGCCTTCGGAAAAGACGCGAGAAGCTCTGATGGAGCTTGTCGCTCCTGTTCCGTGTCCGTCGTGTAACGGTGCGCGGCTTCAGCCTGAAAGTCTTGCCGTAAAGATCAACGGGCTTGGGATTCGCGAATACACGGCCTTGCCGATCGCAGCAGGTGTCGAGAGATTTAATGCCGTAAAGCTCAACGCTCGCGAAGAAAAGATCGCCGGGCTTGTGCTAAAAGAGATCCGCAACCGCATCCAATTCCTTGATGCTGTTGGGCTTGGCTATCTAACGCTCGACCGCGCCTCGGCAACGCTTTCGGGCGGCGAAGGCCAACGTATTCGGCTTGCGACGCAGATCGGTTCGCAGCTTCGCGGCGTGCTCTATGTGCTTGACGAGCCGAGCATCGGACTCCATCCGCGGGACAACAAGCGCCTGCTCGAAACGCTGCATCACCTACGCGATCTGGGCAACACCGTGCTTGTCGTTGAGCACGACGAAGAGACAATCGAGCACGCCGATTTTGTGATCGATCTCGGTCCGCTTGCGGGTTCGCATGGCGGTGAGCTGATCGGGGCGGGCACGCCTAAACAGATAGCAAAGACAAAGACTTCATTGACCGGCAAATACCTTAGCGGCGAGGTCAAGATCGAAGTTCCGGAGTTTCGTCGTTTGCCAAACGGCCAACGGATAAACGTCAAAGGTGCTCGTGCACACAATCTGAAAAACATTGATGCCGAGTTTCCGCTCGGGCTGCTCACGGTGGTCACGGGCGTTTCGGGTTCGGGAAAATCTACCTTGGTCGAAGACATTCTCTATCCGGCGTTGTATCGTCACGTTTACAAGTCGAACACGCAGCCGCTCGAACATGATTCGGTCGAAGGCCTCGACCTCGTCGACAAGATAATCGAGATCGACCAATCACCGATCGGCAGAACGCCGCGTTCCAATCCGGCAACTTACACGGGCCTGTTTACGCCGATCCGTGAGCTTTACGCGATGCTTCCCGAATCGCGCCAACGCGGCTACAAGGTCGGGCGTTTTTCGTTCAACGTCAAAGGCGGTAGGTGCGAAGGCTGCCAGGGCGACGGCATGAAACGCATCGAAATGAATTTCCTGCCCGACGTTTATGTGACCTGCGATGTCTGCCGCGGGCATCGTTATAATCGCGAAACGCTGGCCGTAAAATTCAAAGGATTATCGATCGCCGACCTGCTCGACACGACCATCGAAGACGCTTTGCCGCTGCTCGAAAATATTCCTATGATCCGCCAAAAGCTGGAAACTCTGCTCGACGTCGGCCTCGGTTATATAAAGATCGGACAATCTTCGACGACGCTTTCGGGCGGCGAGGCTCAACGCATCAAACTCGCCAAAGAGCTGTCGAAACGTGCGACCGGCAAGACCATTTACATCCTCGACGAACCAACGACCGGCCTGCATTTCGCAGACGTTCACAAGCTGCTCGACGTGCTTCAAAAACTCGTCGATACCGGCAACACCGTCATCGTTATCGAACACCACCTCGATGTCATAAAATCCGCCGATTACATCATCGACCTCGGCCCCGAGGGCGGCTCCGGCGGCGGCAAAATAGTCGCGACCGGCACCCCGGAACAGGTCGCCAAGGTCAAAAGATCATTCACCGGCCAGGCGTTAAAAACCATTCTCTGATCCAGACCGCGATGCTAAGGTTTTAAGCCGAAACTCATTATTAAGCTGCCTTAAAAATTCTCCAAGGGCTTCTTCCTGAATCCGGCTCCGGTCATGTTGTGGTCATTCTTTTGCTTTTTTGATGATAGAATTTTGCTGAGGTATAGGAATCATGTCGGTTGTTGCAGATGTTGAAGAACAGGCTCTGAATTTGACCGCGAAGGAGCGAGGTGCATTGATCACAAAACTCATTCGTTCGCTTCCAGCGTTTCCCGCGGATGCGGACGGTGGCATTGCCGAAGCCAAGCGGCGCCGGGATGAGATGCGAATGAACCCAGAGATCGGCATTTCACTCGAAGAACTAGATATTTTGAGCGCGAGGCGATCGTTGAACTGGCATTAGAGTTTTACGAGGAGTTTCGTCGATGTGCGGAGGTTGTCGGACAGCGGCCCGAATCATTTCAGGAAGTCGGGGATGGGATAAGACGAATGAATTTCTCGCGATTTCCATTTCATATATTATTCGAGATCATCGATTCGGATGCGGTTGAGATCTTTGCCGTAAAACACGATAGCCGGGACCCGGATTTTGGGCTCGACCGTTGAACTCCGTAGATGACGGCTCCTATCAGAACCGCGAGCGGTAGCGACCGGGCTTCCGCTTCGACGCAACCAAAACCTGGTTACATAAAATACGACTGCAAGGATCACAAACGCTATGCAGATTGTTTCTTACTTCTCGATTCCTACCGATCTGGCCGCAGCAATGCGAGCTTGGCCCGAATTCGTTTCGGGTCACGATTACACTGTCGAATTGCAAAATTCTGCAACAGACGAGCATGTTTCGGTGCAATATGTGGCCGTAGATGACAGTTTTGATCATGTCCTGATATCGGCAAACAAGTAAGAATCGCTGTACGAAAAGGTTGTCGGACGGGTAATAATTGAAATGCTTCCGCATACCGATAATTTGATGGTTCATCGCGATTTCACCGTCGAAGAAAAGCAGCAGTGAGATACTAAACATGACCTATAAATCGTGTCAGAACTGTGAGCGATAGCGACCGGCATTCCGCTTTAACAAAACCAAACCCGGCTGCATAGAATTCGCCGACAATTCTTGAAGCAACTCACTAAAAATTCGTGATAAAATGCATTCCAGAGGTGAACAAGTATGACGCCCACAGAAGTATTAAACGAAATTCGAAAGATGCCGCTTGATGCACGTCGTCAGGTGCATGATGAGCTTCACGATGAACTCGCAAAGATGGAGTTGGTCGGACTTGGTCCGAAACACCAAGGACTCGTTGAATCGATGCTAGAAAAGGGCCATATCACACGGGTGCCAAACCGAATGAAAGGTTCGATCCCGAAGAGAATGGTCCAAAGGGTTAATGTGATTGGTAAGCCTATTTCTGAAACGATACTTGAGGATCGGGGGTAATGGCAGACTTCTTCCTGGATTCGAGTGCGATCGTGAAGCGATATGTCAATGAACCTGGCTCCGGTTATGTCGAGGAATTGGTCGATCCCGAAAATCGGAACAACATTATTCTTGCTCAGATCACGCCCGTTGAAGTCGCCTCAGCCTTTGCCCGCCGAAAGAAAAGTAGAACTATTTCCGAAGAAGACGCCACCACTGCTTTGACATCGTTTCAGTTGGATTTGGTTGATATCTATCTTACATTTCAGATGGCAGAAGGCCATTTCGGCTCAGCGGCAGATCTGGCGACAAAATACGCTCTTCGCGGCTTCGACGCGGTTCAACTTGCGACTGCCTTGGCTGCGAACAACGACATAATCGAAACCGGCAGCGGTTCACTCGTATTTGTTTCAGCAGATACAGAATTAAATGCGGCAGCAAAAGCAGAAGGCTTAAATGTCGAGAATCCAAACGATCATCCATGAGCCGAACATGCCCGCAGACTGGGACAGATGTCAGAACCGCACGCGGTAGCGATCGGGTTTCCGGTTCAACATAACCGAACCGGCCACATAAAATACGTCTGCAACAGCGATGAATGAAACGCGATCACAAAGGATAGTCAAAGCACTAGATGAACTCACGGTTGTTATTGAGGAGGAAAACTTTGACTTTTGGGCGGAGAAGCTAAAGGGTTTGCGTCAGGAGTTTATGAGCTCAGAGACTTTAGAATCGGCGAGAGCGGAGCTCGATCGGTCATTCGGGGGAATGGGGTCGCTCAATGATCTTTTCTTTGAGGATAAGGAACGCCAAGCCAGATTTGATCGCCTGGCCGATGTTGTATTTCGAGAAAATAGACTCTACTCTGCGAGTTGGCCACAGAGACTCGCCTGGCGGATACGTGAGTTCTCACAAAAGGACGAGTTGCCGCCTCGGATCAAGAATGGGTTTGCAAGGTAGGTTTGAAACTTTCGAACAACAGGAGTAACCGATTATATAGATTGCAATGAAATATCTTACGCTGATTGCAATATTTTTCGGCCTGTCCTTGACTGCTTGGGTACAGGCCGAAGTTCGAATTACAACACTTTCATCAAAATATGATGTGGTCACGAAGCAGTCGAACTGCAAAGAGGATTGGCGAGGCACAATGTGTGACGAGACGCTCCAGCTCTTTCGCAAGAAGGCCCGAAGACCATTTCAAACCATCTCTATTAGTGCCGGTGACGAACCTCCGATCTTCGGCGACTTCAATTTCGACGGGCACGAGGATATTGCGATCTGCGACGGCAAGAACGGCGGCTACATTACGAGTTCATATCGTGTTTATCTGTACTCTCCGACAAAAGCCAAGTTTGTTTTCGATCCATCTTTTACCGCTCTATCGCAAAGCCCTGAGATGGGATTCTTCAAAATTGATAGGCGAAAAAAGACCCTCACAACCTCTACTAGGATGGGGTTTGGCCACTTCACGCAACGGAAATACGATGTCTATCGCGGTAAGCCACGCTTGATCTACGAGAGAATCTATGATGGATCGAGCGCGGAAGGCATTTGGGCAGTCATTACCACGAGGAAACTAATTCGTGGCAAGTGGCGAACTTGGCAGAAGCGTGAAAAAATACCGCAAACTCCAGGGGCATAACATTCGTGGCGAGTAGTACCAGATATGTAAACCGCGTGGCAGCTTTCCAAGTTCAACATTTATTCCAATTGCAACATCTGCCATCAACTGCGCCATGTGGTATTCCGGTGTAACCGAAATTATCGGAAAATTGAACAGGGCCGGGAGTATTTTCCGGTGCGATGTTTGATATCCCGGAACGGAACTGTGACGGTAGAATGAAATGTGATCCGGCTGCCTGCCTCATTTTCGACACCCTATTTACTTTAGTGGGACAAAAAATTCTTGTAAGCTGTTGAAAAGTAACGGCTTAACCTGTCCCACCTGGGACACATTTTGGGACAAAACTGGGACAGCAGTGCCGTTCCACTTAGGAGAGTTCGTGCTTTTCTTAAAATGAAACAAGGTTTCCCCGCAAGCTACTGATAATGCAGTACTTAACTTGTTCCACTTTTGCCAACAATGAAACAAAAATAAAACAGAAGTGAAACACACGTGGAAAACTCGCAAAGCCGAAGGTCGGATACGAGACCGCTTAAGCTTAACGTTGAGACGCCAGTGGGACGATTTACGATCGATCGAGACGGAGAAACGTCCGGGCCGATTTTCCCGAAAGCAGAATGGGACGGATGTCCTGGGACGTGCATAAATTCCGTTTTTGGTTTAGAATCCTTTGCGTTTAGACGATTTACCCAAAGTATTAACTAAAAGGATCAAAACAGGAGTCACCCATACGATGAAACTGAATTCACAGGCCGTGCTGCCTTTATTGCTTGTTATGTTTGTCGTGGTCGGCTGCAATATGTCGAAGAAGCTGGCCCGCACGAACTCGGCGGAAAATACGACCACCGCGAAGAAGGAAGCCGAGGAGCCGGTAAAACCTAATGCGGACGGGACTCTGCCGAGCGGGACCGGCGTCGAAAAGGAAAAACCCGCGTCCGGCAAGGCAAATGTCCAGGGCAAGGCGTTCTTCAACGATAAACCCGCGGTCGGTGTCGAGGTTAAGCTTTGTGCGAAATTCAATCAGTTCGGCAGAGGCTGTGACGGCCAGACATTTACGGCGAAGACCGATGAAAATGGTGAATATTTGCTTAAGGACGTCGCCCCGGGTACCTATGAAGCACTCACCGTGAGGGTGTTTGACACGCCGTTCTATGTGTTTGCGACCTCCGGGCTTATCTCTGCGGCGAAGTATAACATCGAAGCCGATAAGACCTTCTTCGCACCGGATAGCAATCTTTTCAAGAACGATCTGAAAGTCACCAGCCCGAAGGCTAGTGCCCGCGTAGCACCCGAGAACATCGCGGTAAAATGGGACGCCTACCCGGACGCGGCCTATTACAAGATGAGCATCCACGCCGATACCAAAAGCGGTGCAAAGGCGAACTACGATTATATAAATAGGCGTGTCGATGACCCGACGTTCACGCTCGATAAACCGCTCGAACCCGGAAATTACACGGTCCGCGTCGATGCCTTCAACGGCAACGACAAAAAGCTTGCCCAAAGCTCGCGTGATATGAAATTTACGGTCAAATGATGATCGCGTCAGTTCGATCAACGGCCCGTGGGATAGCTCGCGGGCCTTTTAAATTCGGCTCGGGCAGATGTCGGCAAGCGTGCAGATTCCGCACAAAGGCTTGCGGGCGTTGCACACACGGCGGCCGTGAAAGATCATCCAATGCGGGAACATTACCCAATGTTTTTTGGGGACAAGCTGCTGCAATTCCTGCTCGATCTTTTCAGCGGTCTTTTGTTCGGTCAGTCCTAACCGCTGCGACAGCCTTCCGACATGCGTATCAACCACCACGCCCGAGGCGATGCCAAACGCATTGCCGAGCACAACATTCGCCGTCTTTCGCGCAACACCGCCGAGCGTCAGCAAATCTTCCATCGTCTGCGGAACTTCGCCTCCGTAGACTGTGATGATCCGTTCGCACGCCGCTTTTATGTTCTTTGCCTTGTTGCGAAAAAAGCCGGTCGAATGGATCTCTTTTTCAAGCTCTTCCTGCGAAAGTTCAACAAAATGCTGCGGCCTGGGGTACTTTCGGAAAAGCTCAGCAGTAACGATATTCACGCGTTCATCTGTGCATTGTGCCGACAGGATCGTCGCTATCAAAAGCTGGAAAGCATTCGCATTGATAAGCGCACAATGGGCGTCGGGATATGCCTTTTTCAGGCGTTTGATTATCTCGGTCGTGCGTTCGAGGCGGTCTTCGATCATGCTTTTCAGATTAAAGACAGCCTCGGCGGAATGCAAATCTCGTAGGCATTGGTTAGAATCTAGCCTCAGAGGACACGGAGCATGTTGTTGATTTTTGGGTTCTGTGGCTGCAGTTTTTCAAATGAACGTACCCCTTCTTGATCTAAAGGAACAAAACGCCGCACTTCGTCCGGAAATAGAAGCCGCGCTCGGGCGTGTGCTTGATACGAACGGATTTATCCTCGGTAGCGAGGTCGCGGAGCTCGAAAAAGAACTAGCCGATTATTGCGGCACGAAGCACGCGATCGGCTGCGCTTCCGGCAGCGATGCTCTTTTGCTTGCGATGATGGCTTTCGACATCGGACCCGGCGATGAAGTGATCACCACGCCTTACAGCTTTTTCGCGACCGTAAGCGCGATAACGCGGCTGGGTGCGACCCCGGTCTTTGTCGATATCGAATCGGACACTTACAACCTCGATATTTCGCAGGTAGAAGCGAGGATCACCGAACGAACGAAAGCTATACAGCCTGTTCACCTCTATGGCCAATGTGCCGATATGACGGCGCTCAATGCGATCGCCGAAAAACACGGCATTTCTGTGATCGAGGACGCGGCTCAGGCGATCGGTGCCGAGGAGAACGGCCTGCGAGCCGGAGCTATGTCTGCCATCGGGTGCTTTTCGTTTTATCCATCGAAGAACCTCGGCGGAATGGGCGACGGTGGTTTTATGACCACCAACGATGATGTTTTGGCAGAAAAGCTCCGCGCTTTGCGTGTTCATGGCGCTCACGTTAAGTATTATCACAAGTGGGTCGGCTTGAATTCGCGGCTCGATGGGTTTCAAGGCGCCGTGCTTCGCGTAAAGCTGCCGCATCTTGATTCGTGGTCGGACATGCGAAAAGCGAACGCTGACAGTTATAGGCAGTTGTTCGGGAATGCGGGCCTGACAGAACAAGTGATCCTTCCGTTCGAGCGTGAAGAATGTCGTCATATCTATAATCAGTTTGTGATCCGCATTCCCGAACGACGTGACGAGCTGCGGGATTTTCTCAATCAAAGGAATGTCGGCAGTGACATTTACTATCCTGTGCCGCTTCATCTTCAGGAATGTTTTGAATATCTCGGATATACGCCAGGCGATATGCCCGAATCTGAGCGGGCCTCGAAGGAAACACTGGCAATACCGATATTTCCGGAACTGAAAGCTGAACAACTTACGTATGTCGTTGATTCTATCGCTGAATTTTTTGCAGCGGGTTCGCACACAAATTCTATTTCCAGCAACGGATGAATCCTCCGATAAAAGCATTTCCTGCTAAGTCCGCGACCGGGCGAATTGCAATTGCCGCGGCGGTGCTTGTGACGCTGCTTTTCTGTTGGTTTGCGATCCGGTGGCAGATCGGGACAATGTTTGCCGACCTAACGGCTGTGAACGATCCGAATGCACAGGCATTTGCGGACATTGGCCGTTCGTTCGCCCCATCCGATCCGCGGCCGCTGTGGCTTGCCGCAGGCAAGAAACGCGAAGATTTTTCGCCCGAGGCAACCGAAGAGGCTGTTTCGATGATGGAAGATGTGGTCCGGCTTTCGCCGATGGACTATCGATGGTGGATAGAACTCGGGCGAACCTATGAGCAGGCAGATCAAATGGATCGTGCTGAAGCGGCGTTCCGACAGGCTGCCATTCTCGCACCCGAATACACATATCCGCGATGGCAGTTCGGCAATTTTCTGATCAGGCGTGGCCGGACCGAAGATGCATTCGAGCAATTGAAACTTGCAACCGTGAAGAGTTCGGTTTACCGCGATCAGGTGTTCTCGCTTGCCTGGGATTATTTTGACAAAGATCCGGCACGCGTCGAGTCGTTGGCGGCGGACATTCCGGATGTGCGTGCCAATCTGGCATTCTTTTATGCGGTCCGGTCTGCTTCCGAAGATTCGCTTCGAATGTGGAATTCGCTTACGGAAGAAAAGAAACAGGAACATATCGCGACGGCAAAAGTTATCGCGAAAGGGCTCTATGACAAGGGCCAATACCGGCAAGCCCTTGAGTTTGCGAAACAGACCGGAATAGACCCGACCGCTGAACAGGAAACGGTAACGAACGCCGGGTTCGAATCGTCCTGGGGTAACCCGGACGATACGCTTTTCGGCTGGCGGGTGATGCGAAGCGAAGGCCGAGTCGACATCAATGCCGATACGAATGTAAAACGCGAAGGCAACCGAAGCGTGAAGATCAATTTTCGCTCGTTCGATAGGCCTGAATATTACAATCTGGCTCAAGTGGTCACCTCCCGTCCGGGTGCAAAATACCGGCTAATTTTCTTTGTCCGGACCGAGAGCCTTACCAGCGCCGGGATGCCTCTTGTACAGATCTGGGACCCGGTTACAAAGGCCGAACTCGGCCGTTCGCGGCCATTTCCTACCGGAACGAACGATTGGCAGCAGATGTCGGTTGAATTTACCGTACCGGAAAGTTCACAGGGCGTCGAGATCCGGACCATTCGGGATTTTTGCGGCGAGGCTTGTCCGCTGGTCGGTATCCTTTGGTACGACGAATTTCGCCTTGATAGGCTATGACGGTTTTTAACAAAGCAGCTTTTATCTTGATGTGTACCATAGCGATCGTGGCAACGATGGCTTATGGCACCGTGCATCAGGCGATAATCGCGTTCTTTTATCTTACGGTCGGCCTGCTGGTGATGTTGGTCGCCGCCGATAGTTTCCGGAGCGGCGTTGTCCGATACAGCACCTCGCTGCTTCAACTGCCGGTCTATGCTGCGGCTCTCTACGCATATTTTCAGGTGATCCCTTTTGGCGAGATATTGCCGGTCGCCGGTATCGACGGCGTTTCGCGGACAATATCGTCCGATCCGTTCTCGACTAAGGTAACTGCTTTGCATTTCTTCGCGCTCGGGCTTTTCTTTTCGTGTTCCCTGATACTTGTCGATTCCGCAAAGCGTATCCAGAGACTTGTCACCACGTTTATTATCTTCGGTTTCGGGTATTCCTTTTTTTCCATAATTCAGTCGGTCCTGAGCCCGCAAAAGATCTACGGACTCTATGACGCGCTCAGCCCATTCGGGACATTCGTCAACCGGCATAATTTTGCCGCCGCGATGGAAATGCTGATCGCTTTGCCGCTTGGAATGTTGTTTGCCGGGGCGATCAGGCCGGACAAACGGCTCCTCTATATCACCGCGGTCGTTTTGATGGGTGCCGCTCTTTTGCTTAGCGGTTCGCGCGGCGGACTGGTTTCGTTCGTCGCGATGCTGATATTCCTCGTCTTTGTTACTGCACGGAGCAGCGGCAAAAAGCGGGTCGCTCTCCGCGGTGCGATGGCCGTCCTGCTATTGCTGATAGTTGTGGGCGGTGCGGTGTTCGTCGGCGGCGACACGAGCCTTACGCGGATCACGGATTCGGCCGCCTCGAAAGATGTGACAACCGGCCGATTCGATATCTGGACCGCAACGCTTAAGATGATCGCCGAAGATCTGCCATTTGGTGCCGGGCTCGGTGCATATGCCGTTGCATATTCCAGATTCGATACCGGAAGCGGGCTCGAACGCGTTGAACAGGCCCATAACGATTATCTTCAGGTTGCATCGGATGCCGGAATCCCGGGCTTGATAATTGGCGGCTTCTTTCTCTTCTTTTTGTTCAAGGCAGGAAAACGCGGGCTTGCTGCGAACAATCTTATCCGCCGTGGTATCGCGACCGGTGCTCTCGCCGGTATCTTCGCCATTCTGATCCACAGTGTTTTCGATTTCGTGCTACATACGACCGCGGTCTCGGTCATATTCTTGCTGTTGCTGACTCTTGTCGCCGCGAC
>CAZXTS010000043.1:0-1788 GCA_964643745.1 uncultured Chloracidobacterium sp. | reverse complement strand
ACTTGTGGCAAATGGAATAAATGGCGCAGTTGGAAAGGCCTAGGGCAAAAAGGTTAGTTCTTTAGAGAACGGTCTCGTATTCGGATTACGATAAAGGTGATAGCCCAAAGGACGGCGGCGAGCACGAGGGCGTAGATCAGCGCGACGAGGCCAGCGAGGAATGCCAAAAACAACCCTCCCGTGGGCAGCAGGTTCTCGGGAACGAGAGTCACCAAGATCCCCGCAATTATGCCTCCAGGCAGAAAGTAGAACAGGTAAAATATCTCTGTGAGACCGGGCGCGATACTCGTGAACGACAACAGCCCAAGAACCGCCACCTGGATAACGAAAAGAACCCCGACGGACAGAAGATACAAGCCGAATTGTTTCATTGATCATTCTCCAAAGCCGATCCGTGCCGCCGTTAACGGTAACCAGGTCGCAATTGATCTACTGTGCATTCTTCCACGGTTATCTTTTCAGACAGTGGTTGTCCTGGTTTCCAGGATAACCAGGCCTTATTGCCCTCTTTAAGACCTGAGCTATCAACACTTACCGATATGCCGAAATCTCCGTGGGCGAAAATTGCTAAAAACAATGCAGGAATCGGTCGAACTATCCGCCAGATCGACGGTGCCCATATGGTTCTTTCTGGGAAAACGACATAACCGTTCTGGTCCGAGAGCCGACCATCAAGATGGTGGGTCGAGTCTAAAGAAAAATGTGCCCAGTTTTGCTCAACGCGTTTACTCTCGCAAGGCATCCCGTCTAAATTTAGTACCTGAAGTTTCCATTCAGGTACGATCGTAGTTGGAAAAGGAACGCATGCCGCCACACCGATTAAAAGTGCCACTAACACGATAATTTTTCGACGACTCATTTGCTTCTCAGTTAATTCAACCTCGGTCGCGGGTTTTCGGCGGCGGAATATGCATATTGCTATTCAATCACTTGATAGCAATATTCCAAGACCGTCTTTCAACGCAGCGTTGCATGCCTCCGTCAGCTTGGTTATTGCGGATGGTATGTCGTTCTCCTGCCGGTTACCAGATATCGATTCGCATTCGTTCAAAAGATCAGAGACCTCTGAGGGCATGTAGGCAACATCCTCGTAGATATCGAAAAAGCGCCCAAGCAGCGGATATCCCATACCGTTGACCTCTGCCGAAAATAACGATCGCTGACGTTCATTGAAGTCAAAATAAGGTTCACCTTCGGCGTAAGGCTCCCGTTCCGAAACGTCCAACGCCTCATTGAACAATTCTGACCAATCGTCCCACGATAGCCGGAGGCCCGTGGATCGATCCGCAGGGTCGCCATGAATAGGAGGATTCCGCATCAATATTATATCCATGGCGTAATTATATCCATGGCGTAGGATTTATCGTAAGTTCTATTAAACCTCGGCGGCGGGGCGGCGGCGGAAATTGCGGACAAGTTGGGCAATGGCCGCAACTATCAGCGAATAGAAGATGAAGACCATTCCGAAGGCGCAACCATGATAAATATAAGAAGTATCAGAACGCGGTATGTACCTTAGCTCGAAAGGGAGAAACTCAGACGTTGTTGAGAGAACGAGTACAGCGGGAATAAAATAAAACCAGTAATAAATTACTAAGAAGGGGAGGAAATTAAAAAACTCCATCGAAAGCATCCCACCCGCGGTCGCGAGTTGAGTCGCTATGGCAATCGCGAACCATTTGAAAAAATGTTTCACGTTTCAACCTCGGCGGGGCGGCGGCGGAAGAGGCTGATAATGTAGAGAATGATGCCGCTGGCGACGTAGGTGCCGGAGAGGATGAGCAGAAC
>CAZXTS010000042.1:0-17520 GCA_964643745.1 uncultured Chloracidobacterium sp. | reverse complement strand
CCGAAGCGACCCTTGCCTTCGGAGGATCTCCAACATTATTTGACATCAGGTCGGCGAGAATATTTATCAGTGACCCGAGTTGATCAGGCTTCACAACATAGGCATTCGCACCGGCGGCGGCGGCACGATCTCTATCAATTTGCCGATCGAGCGCTGTGTACATTACAACAGGTGACGAGATCGCTCGGGCACGTATGTCACGGCATATTTCAACACCGGTCGTATCCGGCAGTGCGTAATCAAGAAGATAGGCGTCGAAGAACTGATTATCGATCAACTGCATCGCCGATTCGCCATCGTGTGCGGTGGTCACCTCAAAGCCGCAGGCGATGCGAAGCCAAACTTTCATTAGCTCACAGTTCTCAGGTTCGTCGTCAACGTAAAGTATGTTTGGCTTTATCGACATAATTCAAAGAGTAAAAAGCCCCGGAACGATCTTCCGGGGCTGCCAACATAGGCAATTAAACCGGGCGTCTGCCGCTGATCAACTGTACGATCAGCACGACCACTGCTACGACGAGCAGGATATGCACCAAGTTACCAAGAGCCGCACCGGCAACGCCAAACCCAAGTGCCCACAAAACCAAAAGTATGATAAATATTGTCCAAAGCATAGTTTTTCTCCCTCTTGCAAATGACCTAGCTCACTTGTGTGAGCCATTTTCTTTTTACTACACAGATGATATTGGCAACGACTGTGCCAAGGTGCGAAGCATTGAATTTACGGGCTTTGGAGGTGTCTATTGGGAAGTAAGTGAATCAAAAGCATACAATATCAGCGCGATTTCGATCCGGTTTTCCCAGGTTACGGCAATATGAGATTTACCATTAAAGAACTGATGAAGAACTTGCCGCTGCCTGCAACCGACAAATGGCCGGACGGAGTTTGGGACGTTGAACCATTCGAAAAGAACGGCATTCGGCTCGTCTTTTTCGCACCGCAAGGATGCGACTATCAAACAATGCACGATGAAGACGAGTTCTATTTCATTGCTCGCGGCAGCGGGGAATTGGTCTTTGGCAGCGAACGATATCCTTGTAAGGCCGGCGATGCTTTTTTCGTCCCTGCGAAGGTCAAACACCGTTTCGAAGAATTTTCAGAGGACTTTGCGGCATGGGCGATCTTCTTTTGACCAGGTCAAAAAATGGGCCGAACAAAGATCAGGCAGCCAGAACCTGCAGCCTGTCTGGCGGCAAGCCGACCATGCATTCGTCGCCAATGTTTAGCCCGACCAGCCGCAGAACAAGTGCCTCGAGTAGCAGGCCCGAACAATCGAGCGTGACACGGGTTGTCGGGCCCATCGGATGTACACGTGCAACGGTCGCCTTCAACAGATTGTCTTCCGGAAAGGACGCACCGAATGAGATCGAGATCTGCTCAGGACGTATTGCCAGGGTAACATTGCGATTTATCGCACCGAGCGAGTGCTTATCGGTTCGCTCTGCAAACAGACGATGTTCGCCGTCGATGGTTATGAATTCAGGTGTATCTTTTTTGGTGGAGGTAAGCCGCCGGGCCTCAAGCAGATTATTTCGGCCGACCGTGCGGGCAACGGCGAGCGACGCCGGGCGTTCGTATATTTCCTGCGGCGGGGCAAATTGTTCACCGTTCCCATTGAGCAGAACAAAGGTGTTGTCCGCAAATTCCAAAGCGTCCTTGAAATCTAGAGAAGTAAAGATGACAGTAGCCCCTTTTTCGGTGGACGCTCGCATGATCGCGCCGGCAATGTTTTCACGCTCGCTGCGGGTTCGGCCGGCAAATGGTTCGTCGAGAAGGAAAAGCGTACCTGCATCGGCATTTTCAAGTGTCGCCTCGATCCGCGAGCCGATCGAGGCATTTGCGGAGCGTCCGATACGAACTCCAAGTATGTTGACGCCGTTACCTTCTTTAGCCGTTAAGAGGTCCGGACGAAGCCCGTCGAGCGAGACATCGCCGCCGTTCGGTGTAGAGCGGCCTGCAACAAGTTCGAGCAAATGTCGGGCAGCTTCTGTGTTGTCGGTGAAAATGCACGAAACTGTGCCCTTGGCAGCCTCAAATTCTAAGTCGCGGAAGAGCCATGTCCGGTCGTGCAGTTTTGAGATCCTTGAGATTTTAAGCGCCATAAAAAAGAAAGTGGAACAGTTGAGAAGAATGAGCGTGCAAAGGAAATTATCTTGTTGTCATCAAAAATGTGCAAGTATAGACTTAATTGGCGATAGCTATGGATAAAAAAGCAATAGGCAAAAAGGTCGTAAGGGCCGGCGGTTGGCAATTGTTCAAGCGCGGCGCAAAGATGCTGCCGTTCGGCGGTACGGTCGTAGTTGCAACTTTGGTCGGCAGCGACATTCGGCGCAAGGGCCTGCTTAAAGGGTTAATGAACTCCGGACTCGATGCGTTGCCGTTCGTCGGTTTGGCAAAAAATGGGATCGAGTTGTTCAGGGGTGATTTCATTCCGGACAAGGAAACTGTGAAGAATGGCGGGGCGAAAACAAATGAAAAGAAGAAATAATTACTTGTGGTCAGCACTTTTTGCAGCCTCGATGATCGGAATGCTTGGTTCCGAAGCTTTTGCGCAATCGACTCGACGAACCGGCTCAACAGCGCGTCCGGTCGCAACTCCGACGCCGACGCGTGCCGAGCCCGAGGTCATCAGCCGGGCCGATCAATATATCGACGAAAACGGCCGATTGATCACACCTGTAGAAACATCGCCTGACGGTCCGCCGCCTACAGCCGAACGTCGCGAAGCTTTGATCGCTGAACTGGAAGCTCGCATCCGGCAACTTGAAGCGGCCGGTAAAGTTGACAAGGACGCAAGCCAGCGGCGGCTCGCGTTGAATCTCGACATCCTGACGAAATCAGAACAGCGGGTGGAATCGCTCAGAAAGCAGTATTTTGAAATGGTCGAGAAAGAGGCTCAGATCCAGCAGCGGCTTGATACGCTTGAGCTTGAAACCCGGCCTGACGCAATAGATAGAAGTGTCGCGTTCGCCGGCTCGTTGCGGCCTGAGGTTCTTCGCGAAGCCCGACAAAAGAATCTCACTGCCGAGCGGACCAAACTGCAAACTCTGCTTTCAGAGGTTCAACGAAACAAGGCAAACATTGAATCGAACGTTCTCCGTGCCGATCAATTGGTAGAGCGGCTCAGAACGCGTCTCGAAAAGGAGATCGACGAGGTGCTCGGCGACGGAAGCGATAACTAAGTTTTCTTACCTGCAACCAGGATCTTCGGAGGTTTTCTTTCTGAAGGCCCGTTTCAACAATTTACATTTCGCAAACAATGGCAGCGAGATTTCTGATTCTAATCATTTCTAAGCTTGAGTTAGAAATTGAATAGGACACTCGCTGTTCTAATTTTGTATGAATTTTTCATTCAAGCCCCGAAAGGTCTGATAGAGCGTGCAAGAATAATGTTCAACTTTCGTTCAGATGAAGATACTTTCCCTGATATTTACAATTCTTGGAGTCAGAATGAATAAAAAGTTAGTTTCAGTCCTGTTTCTATTTCCGATCTTTCTGTTTTCGCTCAGCGCGACCTTTGGTCAAGGTGTCATCATACCGAACCCTTGCGATAGGCGTCCGTGCCGGCCTCCGATTCCGCGGCCAGTTCCTTTACCGATAGTTCTGCCGGTAAAGTCGATAAAACTCGATACGAAGATAAATGGCCAGATCGCTACGACACATGTTGAGCAGGTATTTCGTAACGATACGCAATTCACGCTTGAAGGAACATACTTCTTCCCCATCCCGGAAACGGCGTCAATCGTTGAATTCGCGATCTGGGAGAACGGAAAAAAACTCGTTGGCGAAGTCAGGACCCGCGAGGAAGCGAGGAGAATATATGATGAAATAGTCCGTTCTATGCGAGATCCGGGACTGCTCGAATACGCCGGGAAGGACCTTTTTCAGGCATCGATCTTTCCAATACCGCCGCGGTCTGACAAGAAACTAGAGCTGACCTATTCACAGGTATTGAAAGCGGATTCGGGCACCGTTTCGTTCAAATATCCGCTTGGAGCCGGGCGGAATCTTTGGCGGCAACAGAATCCAGGAACAGAAGCTCGCCCGGGAAATTTGCCTCAGCAGCAGTTCGGAACGGTGTCGGGAAAGATCGAGATAATTGGCCGCGAAGCCTTGCGGAATATTTATTCACCCACGCACAGCATTGAGGTCGTACGTCGCGGGGAGCGCACTGCAATAGTCTCGTTTGAAACGAACAATAATGACAGCGACCTGCAGCTTTTCTATGGTCTATCAAATGATGATTTCGGGATGTCGCTCGTGACATATCGAGAGCCTGGAAAGGACGGCTATTTTTTATTGATGCTTTCACCAAGCGACAAGGCCGCCGAAAAGGAATTGGTAAACAAAGACATCGTATTCGTGTTGGATACAAGCGGATCAATGGCTGATGCCGGCAAAATGGACAAGGCACGGGCAGCAATGCTGTTCGGCATCCGAACCCTAAACGACGGCGACCGATTCAACATCATAAATTTCGCTGGGGAAGAACATTTGATGTCCGGCGGATTGATCGCAGCGGATGCGACAGGTAAAAAGCTGGGCGAAGGCTTCGTCAGCAAACTTAGGCCCAGTGGCGGAACGAACATTAACGATTCGCTGATCGCGTCGCTCAAGCAGTTCGACAGCAGCAACCGTCCTAAGATGGTTGTTTTTATGACCGATGGTTTAGCAACGGTCGGCGAAACGAAGACCGATGGCATCATCGCCAATCTGGCAAAGGCTAAGAAAGTAGATGTTCGGATCTTTCCATTCGGTTTTGGTTACGATGTGAATACTTCACTGTTGGACAAGATCGGTACGGAGAATGGCGGAATTTCTGATTATGTTCAACCGAAGGAAGATCTTGAAGTGAAGGTGTCAAATTTCTTTTCGCGTGTCAGCTCGCCGGTCCTTTCAGATCTCGAACTAAATATGGGTACGGTTCGAACCGAAATGATGTATCCACGAAAATTAGGCGATCTATTCAAAGGAATGCAGTTAACCGTGATCGGCAGATACAAGAATGACGCTGATCTGCGGAACATTGCGATCACCCTGAAAGGCAAGACTGGCAAAGAGGTCAAGACCTTCAAATACGACGATCTGAATTTTCCGATACTTGATACCGAAAGCGAGTTTCTTCCCCGGCTGTGGGCCAGCAGACGGGTTGGCTGGTTGGTCGAGGAGATCCGGATCAACGGCGAAACGAAGGAATTGAAAGACGAGGTAGTAGAGTTGGGAACCAGATACGGGATCGTCACACCTTACACATCGTATTTGGCAACGGACGGATCAGTGGTCTCGACCAGCCGTGATGCACGCGGGCGCGCCACATTGGCACCCGGCGCGTCGCAGCGAATGCGTTCGGTAAGCGGTGCCGATGCGGTACAGATGAGCGTTCAGCAAAACGCCCAAAAGATGAACGCTCAGGTGGTAGAGAAGCGCAACGCCGCACCGGAGGAACAAGTTATCGTCGTCCGAACGGCGACGAACCAATTCGTTGGGAATCGAAATTTCTATTTCGAGAATAATGCGTGGGTCGATGCCGAATTCATAGCGGAGAAAAACTTGCCCGAGACTTCCGTAAAATTTGGAAGCGATGAGTATTTCAGATTGGTGGAACGCGAAAAGGAATTGGCAAAATATTTCGCCGTCGGTGAAGAGGTGGTTGTGGTCTGGAACAACCGCGTATATCGAGTCACCAAGTAAGTTGGTCCGCAAAAAGCGGCAGTAATTGCCGTCAAAAAGATGACCTTTACCGAAAAACTCTTTATTCTATTCGGTAAAGGTCTTTTATTTTTAGTTTGTGGAGGAGTTTGGTGAGGAAATTTCGAAATACGTTGTCCATATCGCTGATGTTGGTAGTTTGTTTCGTCAGTGCCGCGGCTCAAGGCCCGTGGCGAGAATCGAAATGTGAAACGGACGGCGATCTGGTGACCGTATATTTCACCTCTTCCGACAAAGGGTTTGTCGCCGGCGATGCCGGATATTTGGCCTCAACCACCGACGCCGGCGAAACCTGGACTCGACATGACCTAAACACGACCGAAGACATCAACGAAATATATTTCCGAAACAGGGACAGCGGCTATCTTGTGGCCGGTAGGAAGATGTTCCTGACTTCGGATGGCGGCAAGACATGGAACGAGATCATACTGATCAAACAGGGCGAGATCCGAAACGGTACCCCGGAATTTCTGAGCATTAGATTTTCCGATCGTCGTCGCGGCCTTGCGATAGGTTCGATCTGGCGGACCGTCGGTAATCGGGAAGTGGTTGTTGATTCGCTGGTAATGCGTACGGAAGACGGCGGCGAAACATGGCAGCGAACGATCGTTCCTGCAAAAGGCGAACTCTACCATCTTGATTACAACGGCAGTTCGCGGGCCTGGATCGTCGGTGATCACGGCGTAATTCTAGCTACGACTGACAGCGGAAAATCCTGGCGCAAACAGGCTTCCGGCGTGACGGAGCCACTATTCAACGTTGATTTTCGCGATGATAAAGAAGGGTACGCAGTGGGGAACAACGGCATTATCCTTCGAACTGAGAACGGCGGCAGCACCTGGGAACGCATCTTCACATCCTTCAAAGAAACCTTTATGCGCGTGGATTTTGCCGACGATAAGAACGGTTGGATAGTCGGACATAAAGGGACAATTCTTCGCTCCGGCGATAAAGGCCGAAGCTGGATAAAACAGGAAAGCGGGACCGACGCAAACCTTTACGGCCTCTTTATGATGCGCCGCTACGGATGGGCAGTCGGCGAAAAAGGACTACTTCTCGAACATATTCGCTGAAAATTCAAGAAAAATCGAATTTTTCGATTTAACACTTCGGTAAACCTGTGTTATCGTACATCATCAATTCTGCACCCAAACCTAATTTTCATAAGGGTAAGTTATAGTAGCTAGAAAAAAGAATGGAGGAGTGAGATGGGCAATCAAACTTTCTTGAAGGCAACAATGCTAATGGCATTTATGCTTTCGACGTGTCTTTGCGTTTTCGGACAAGGCACCACATCACGCGTGACTGGAACTGTTACCGACAACACGGGCGCCGTGGTCGCCGGTGCAACGGTTACGCTAACAAATGAAGCGACCAATGTCAGTCTAACGACCACTACCAGTTCAACGGGCCAATATGTTTTCGACCTTATTCAGGCCGGCAGATATTCCGTTACCGTGGAACGAGACGGATTCAAGAAATTTGTTTCAACACGAAACAATGTCTTGATCAACCAGCCTGCAACAGTAAATGTAAGCCTGGAAGTAGGCGACGTTTCTGTGGTTGTTTCCGTTGAGGCATCTGCTGAGGTCGTACAGACCAGCAGTTCGGGCAATATCGGAGGAACAGTTGAGCAAAGAACGATCGAGAGTCTTCCGATCGTTGGAACTCGCGGACGAAACCCACTGGATATTCTAAATTTTCAACCCGGTGTAACTACTGGTGCGAATACAGGTGGCGGCGTTCACATTAATGGGTCGCGTGACCGGTCTTTCAATTTCACCTTGGACGGGATCGATATTAATGAATCTACAGCGGGTGGTTCAAACTTCACTCCGTTAAGGACGAATCCGGATTCACTCCAAGAATTTCAGATCGTAACTTCGGGATTCACGGCTGAACTTGGCCGAAGCTCAGGGGCTCAGGTTACATTTGTTACACGATCAGGAACGAATCAGTTTCGAGGGAGTGTTTTCGAGTATTACCAATCGAAGGGATTTCACGCTAATAGCTATGCCGGAAATGTGAATGGTACGGCCAAAGCAAATTTCATTCAGCATATTTTCGGAGGAAGTTTTGGCGGCCCCTTGTTCAGCCCGTTTGGCACTAACGAAAAGCCGGTTACTTTGCTTAGAGATAAGGCATTCTTTTTCGTGAATCTTCAAATGCTTCGGGCAAACGATGCTCTGCTTCAAACGCGCAGCGTATACACGCAGTCTGTCCGCAACGGCATTTATCGATGGGTTCGTGGCGGTGTTAATGGGCCAGGAGCGGTTGACGCGGCTGGGAATCCGATTCGTCCGGCATGTGTTTTGCCGGCTGATACGAATTGTATCGATTCCTACAATATTGCGGCGGGAACCGGCATCTCTCTTGATCCTGTGATCTTGGGTTACATAAATAGAGCACCGTTGCCCAACAGTTTTAGTGCGTCGGGTGATGGGCTGAATCAGGCGGCGTTTCTATTCAATTCACCGCAAACAGAAGAGCAATACGATTTCGTATCTAAATTTGATTTCAAGATCAACGAAACGAACAGTTTCTATGTTCGTTATGCGCAAGGTGAGCAGAACACGATCGGTGACGGAGCCAACGCAGGAAGGCCCCGTTTTCCTGATCCTGCCAGCTATCGTGTTGACACATTCAGAACTCCAAAGAATTTAGCGATCAACTGGCGAACCTCGCCAACGGCGCGTTTCACGAATGAGTTCATTTTTGGTTGGAGCAAGTTTGGATTTTCGTTTAATAATGCGAATCCTGATCCGAACCATCAATTCATTCTCAACGTTCCGACCGACTTCAATTTGGCGTTTACTTACAATGCTCGATCGTTCAGAACCTTGCAATTTGTTGACAATATGACGTTCGATCTATCGCCGCATGTGATAAAAGCCGGTGCGAATATCAGGCTTGGTAGAAGCAACGACGATAGGGCGAGTGTGGCAGGCGGCGGAATAGACGGAACGTTCAATTTTAGCCGCACGATCAACAACAACTTTAATTTCCCGGGCGGAACTCCGCTACCAACCGGCGCCGCCATGATCAATTCAGCAGACCGTACCAGATTAGAGAACGTAATCAACGATCTTTTAGGACGAGTCGGCCAGATCTCTCAGGCGTTCGTCAACGATCCGAATAATCCTGGACAGTTCGCGCCAGCCGGTAGCAGGTGGAATTTTGATGCGGATCATCCTGAAATAGACTTTTATGTTCAGGATACGTGGAAATGGCGTCCGAATTTTACGGTTGATCTTGGCCTCCGCTGGGAGATTCGCCTTGCGCCAAGAGCGGCAAGTGGCCGACCGATCTTGGTACCAGACCGATCGGTTACGCTCGGCTCGCCTGCATCAAACAACATTCGTTGGACTGAAGGTGAATTGTTTAACGACAATTATGGTGTGTTTTTGCCCACCGTCGGTTTCGCTTGGGATCCTTTCGGTGACGGAAAGACCTCGGTTCGTTTGAACTATAGAAAGGCTTCGGATCGATTCTCGACGTTCCTATTCAGTTCATTTATTTTTCAAAGCACCCCTGGCAATACGGCACTGGGTACGAATACTTTGTTCGGCCAAAATGGCGGATTGTTGCGAGAAGGTTTGCCATCAGTGGTGCCGACCGGGTCGCCGGATACATTAAGGACGCCACCGGCATACAGTTCCGGGTCGATCGCGGTTATCGATCCTGATATCAAATTCCCAAGCATTCACAATTGGACCGCAAGCTTCCAGCGTGAGTTTTGGGGTCGCAATGTTTTTGAGTTCAATTACATTGGAAAGAAAGCAACGAACCTTTTTGGTGCATATAACGCTAATCAGGTTGATATAAATGCAACGCTTCCCGGGCAAACCGGAACCTTTCTTGACGCATTTAATGCGGTTAGGGGCGGATCGAATAACGTTCCTTACATTAACTTCCTGATGTCAGGAGACCCTACGAATGACCAGGGAACCGTTAGGTTCAGAGCTCTAAACTCTACTGCTGTAACGCAGGGCAGTGTTGCTACTTTGGCTTTAGCTGTATCTCAGCGATTTTGTCTTCAAGTAGATGTAAATGCCGGATTGTGTTCTGCGGCTCAGCTTGGCCAACGGCTATTGGACCTTCGTGGCCTAGGCGGACTCTTCCAACCGTTTTCGCAGTTCACAGGTGGACTGAATATAGTTGATAGTAATGATTTTTCATTCTATAACGGTTTAGAATTCATCGTGAAGCGTCGTTTCAACCAAGGCGTGAGTTTCCAAGTAGGCTACACTTACGCGATATCGAAGGACACACGTTCCTTTGATCCAACCTTTACAGTCCTTGGAACAGGCAGTACTGGTACTTCAGCTAACACACCTTTTGACAATGCAAACCGTGCGGCAAACTATGCATGGTCCGATTTTGATCGGCGTCACTCGGTTTTAGGTACCTATGTAGTCGAGCTTCCGTTCGGAAACGGAAAGAAATTCAGTACTGACAATTCGGTAATGGACTATATCATCGGTGGCTGGCAATTGGCCGGTTCGATTCGGTTGACCTCTGGCCGACCGTTCTCAGCATTTTCTGGTTTGAATACGGTTAGCCAGACGAGCGGTTCATTTGCGAACTGTGACGGATGTCCACGTGATCTTGGCGGACTGACCCAGGGGAATTTTGAGAACACCTCTAATCCCAACACTCGCAATTGGTGGTTCACTGATACACAAAGGGACCTTTTCTCACAGCCAGAACCGGGTGAGATCGGTAACACGGGACGAAATTATTTTATCGGACCTGGTTATACAGAAACCGATATTTCGCTTTCACGTAAGTTCCGCGTTAATGAAAGGTATAGTTTTGATATTCGTGTCGATGCAAGGAATCTGACGAATACGCCAAACTTCGCGGCACCTTCGTCGGTTTTGCCGGCCGGATTTTCGCAATCCGGATTCGGTTCAAGCATATTTGGACGAATTAACACGAGCGTAACTAACAACGCTCGTCGCATACAAGTCTCCGGAAAGTTTAATTTTTAGGAGATTGGCCTCTTTTCCGATTCCGCGGTTCTGTTTTGCAGGGCCGCGGATTTTTATTTTATGGAAAGCAACCGATGGTTGGGAGTGAACATCTTTAATTCTGGATAAGAAAGTCCGCTGCCATTATTTACATTAGGCATTATGCTTTCTAGTTCCTCCTGTTTCTGCCTCTTTGGCCCGTTTGGGATGTGACCTGACGGGCCTTTTTTGTGTCAATACGCTTTTGTTCCTCAGACGTGAACGTTTTGGCAAGATCCACGTCCTTTTCGGTTATCAATGACTGTAGCTCTCGCCGAAGCTCACTTTCCTCAGCATACTTCTGGCCGCCGATTGAAAGCTCTCTGTAATAACGTGTTCGCTTTCCCAATTGAGCTTTGAACTCCGCCGACTGTTTGGGCCCACCGTCAACTTTGTGATCTGGTCGTTCGATAGAAAAGCCGGCATCGCTCCGTAACTTCGCAATAACTCCCGAAAAAGCGAGGTCTTCCAGTTGTTCGATCGCGGCATCGTCAAACAGGCTTCCGGCCTCTTGAACGATCGTCCGGTCAGGTTCGATCCCAAACCCACCGAATACGACCCGATTGCCGACGGTTCGATAAGCATTAGAAGAAGAATCGATCAACGCAGCTTCATTTGTTCGAGTAAAGTAAGAGTAGTTACCTGCATCAGAGAATTCTCTTTGGATCGATCTCCCTGATGGGCCAAAATAACGTGCCGTCGTCAAAACGACCCCGTTTCCATTCTCTAATTCGATCACGTCCTGTACGAGCCCTTTGCCAAAAGTTCGCTTTCCGACTATCACCGCCCGATCATTGTCCTGCAAGGCAGCAGCAAGAACTTCTGAGGCCGACGCGGTTCGCTGATCGACCAGAACGACCAGGGGCAGCGTCTCGGGCTTCGGGTTTTCCGATATCCAGGCCTGGGAATCGCCAGGCAAACGAGAACGCTGGGCAACGATGTGCGTACCTGCCGCGAGAAATATCTCGGCGATCTCAACAGCCTGGTTGAATATGCCGCCTCCATTTCCACGTAGATCGATGACGAGGGACTTCATGCCTTGCGACCGAAGTTCAGAATAGGCAAGACCGAATTCTGCAGCGGTCGAAAACGCGAAACCGTCCGTTAGGCCGATATAGCCCGTGCCACCCTCAAGAACGAAAGCATTTCTTATAGCTGGCTGCGATATGCGCTCCCGTTTTATTTTGACCGTGTTCGTCTTCCCGGTAATGGCTGAATTAACAGTGATCTTAACGGTAGAACCCCGAATTCCGCGGATGCGGTCGCGGGCTTCTTCAACCGAAGAGCCTGCCATTTCAAGATCGTCTATGGTGAGGATCCTATCTCCAAACTTCAAGCCCGAACGCTCGGCAGGCGAACCTGGTACGGTGGAAATGACATAAGTCCCTTCGCTGCCGTCGATGTTGAAACCGGCGATCGTTGCACCAGTGCCGAAATATTCACTGTTATGTTCGCCGGTAAGCTCAGCAAATTCTGCCGGATCGAAGAATCGGGAATGCGGATCCAACGTTCGCAGCATTCCGGAAATAGTTCCTTTCGTTAATGCAGCCTTATCATTGCTCGAACCAGCGATATGATTCCGCTGTATGATAGTCATCGCTTCTGAAACATCAGTGACGACCGATGAGTTTATCACCGGAACTTCGTGGTGTTTCTTTTGCCCGGGCGTCGAAGCGTCAAATGACCGCCCAACGTCGATCCGAAAATCGGAACCGGCCGGTGCCTTTTGCGAAAATGTGAAGCCAGGTGCCGCGAACGCCAAAAGAACCGCTGCAATGGCGAATCTGCGAGCATGAATTCGGAATCTCGGTCCCATAGGCGATAAAGGCTCCATGCGGCGAATAAATATAGCGCGACACTGGCTTGAAATTGCGAATAGGTACGTTCTTCCAGAAATGTATTTCCCCGAGGTGCAGTTGTTTCCGGTGCACAATCGAGTAAAATGCCTGTATGTCCGATATTGAGAGCCACGGGCTCAATGAAAAGCTTCGCCGTTTGATCGAAACTATCGATATTGCAAATCTTCTTACCGAACCACTTACACGTTCGATACGGGATCTGTTAGAAATATCTGCCGCACAGATCAAGTCTGCTGAAGCGTCGGTTCTGATACGGGATGGCGATGAGGGCGATCTTCGCTTTTTATCTGCGATCGGGCAGGTCGCCGAACAGCTTCTTGATCTCGTTGTGCCGGCGGGCAAGGGCATAGCTGGTTTCGTGCTTTCTTCGGGCCAGCCAATGGCGGTGTCTGATGTCGGCGGCGAATCCACATTCTATGCCGAGGTAGATAAGACCACCGGATTTTCGACGCAGTCAATTCTAGCTACGCCGCTGCGGCATAACGGTGAGGTCATCGGCGTTCTCGAATACATAAATCGTGCAGGCGATCCTCCGTTTGAGCCGTTCACCCCCGAAGAAATGGACCTGGCGGCGGGTTTTGCCGATGCGATCGCATCACTTGTCAGTGCCTATGGCTCCGCAAAAATGTTCCGCGATCTCGGCCAAAAGGTGATCGATGACGATGCAGAGCTCGACGTTGCAGACGTTCGAAATTGGCTGGGTACGATCCGCGGTTCTGCCGAGCATCGCGAAATGATGGAAATGGCCGTCATGCTTCGTGAAATAGCGAGCCGCGGCGATGCCGAACGCAGGTTGTGCTTTGAAATGATCGAAGCAATGCTGAAATATTCGGATGTCCGAGCCGAAACCAGTTTCCTTAGCTATTGATCGAAAAGTTCGATCTCCAAACATTCCTAAGTTCAATGACGAAAGTAACCGGATACGAACAGTCAGGCCTAACCTCGCGAACCACTGTCTTCGAACTCGACGACAGTTGGCGTGCCGCGACGGGTAAAGGAGTGTCTGTTGGAGTGATCGATAGTGGTATCGACACCGAACATCCCGACCTGGCCGGGCGGGTTCTCAGCTCTGTCGAAGCCCGCGTCGAAAATAAGCGCATCGTTTTTGATCCGTCCGACTCTGGTGATTCTGCCGGTCACGGCACAGCATGCGCCGGAATTATAGCCGGCCTTGCTCCGAACGCGGAACTTCACAGTATCAAGGTGTTGGGTTCCGGCGGGCTGGGCGATGGGCAGGCATTTCTCGCGGGGCTTGAATATGCGGTCAAGCAAAAGCATCGTGTGATAAATCTAAGTCTAGGGACGACGAAGCCGCAATACTTCGCGCCGCTTCACGACCTGTTGGATCGCGCGTATCTTGCAGGTTGTGTTGTTGTTGCGGCCGCCAATAATTTGCCGCATCCGAGCTTTCCTTCGGTTTTTTCATCGTCGCTTATTTCGGTGATCAAAAGTGAAGAACCCGACCCGATGAAATTTGGCTTCCGATTTGGCGAGATAATTGAACTAACCGCTCCCGGTGTGAACGTCAAGACCGCTTGGCCCGGAAATACTCATCGGAATTTGACCGGCAATAGTTTTGCCTGTCCACACATCGTAGGAATCATTGCGATGCTGCTTGAGAGTTATCCTGATCTGACCCCTTTTCAGGTAAAATCCGCGCTATATTCGATCGCAAGAGAAAATCAGGAGTCGGGCGGTCATCCCGACTCCTGATCCAATTAGTAGAGCTATCGTTTAACAGATCACTCGGCCAACGCCTTTTCGATCTCTTTAGTTACTTCTTCCGCATCCGGGAGCGTTCTCGGTTTGAAACGTGCGATCACCTTACCGTTCTTATTGATCAAGAACTTCTCAAAGTTCCAAGAGATATCCCCGTCAAACCCCGGATTCGAATCCTTGTGAGTCAGGAACGTGTAGAACGGGTGCTGGTCCTCGCCTTTGACTGAGACCTTGCTGAACATCGGAAAGCTGACCTTATAGTTCAATGTGCAGAATTCCTTGATCTCGGCCTCGGTTCCGGGCTCCTGACCCATGAAGTTGTTCGCGGGGAAGCCGAGCACAACGAACCCTTTATCTTTGTAGTTGTCATAGATCTTCTGAAGGCCCTCATATTGCGGTGTGAGGCCACAGCGGCTGGCTGTGTTGACGACCATCAACACCTTTCCCTTATAACTTTCCAGCTTCACATCTTTGCCATCGATGTCTTTCATTGTGAATTCATAGACCGACGATTCCATTGGTGGTTCGGTGGGCGACGGATTGAAGATAAAACCGTAATGATAAGCCGCACCGGCGACCGCGACGCCGGCTGTGACGATCAATCCAACAGCTGCAATTATTATCCAATTCACAAACTTCATTTCGCAGTTTTCATCTGATCGGATTCTAACGATTTAGTTCTCGCGGGCCTCGCGGCGGCTGCGGCTGTTGCGGTGTTTCGCTTTTTTCGCCGGTCTCGCCGATGATCTCCTTGATAGCTCCGATGCTCGAAAGCATTGCTGATGTTTCCATCGGCATAAATATGACCTTGCTGTTCTGTGTGCGGGTCATGTCCCGCAGCGATTGGATATATTGTGACGTGATCATATATTGAGCAGTCGCTTCGGGGCCGCCCATTATCTGTGCGACCTGGTTTATCGCCTGTGCTTCGGCATTCGCGGCCACCAGACGAGCCTGCGCTGCGCCTTCGGCGTCGAGGATCGCAGATTGTTTATTACCTTCCGAACGTGTAACTGCTGCCTGCTTTTCACCTTCGGCACGTGTTATCGCAGCCTGCTTGTCGCCCTCGGCCTGAAGGATCAAAGCTCGGCGATTTCGCTCGGCGGTCATCTGTTTTTCCATCGTAATGCGAACATCTTCCGGCGGATTAATATTCTTGACGTCAACGCGTGTGACCTTTACGCCCCACTTGTCGGTAGCTTCATCAAGTATCAAACGCAGCTTCGAATTGATCGCGTCACGATTCGAAAGCGTATGGTCAAGGTCCATTTCACCCATCACCGAACGCATACCTGTGATCGTAAGCTGCACGAGACTGCCGACGAGATCGTTGATCTCATACACTGATTTGATCGGGTCGGTGATCATCCAATAAACGACCGAATCCACATTTATCGTTACGTTGTCGCGTGTAATTACAGGCTGTGGCGGCAGATCGATATATTGTTCGCGAAGGTCGATCGAAGTGAGTCCGGGCCTTACGTTCGTCCAATAGACGGCTCGCGGCGATTCGAAAAAAGGAACAATGATATTCAAACCGCTGGCGGCGACACGGTGGAACTTTCCGAGTCGTTCAATAAGCAGAACGCTCGATTGCGGTACGATCTTTATCGTCTTCCATGCGACCGTCAGCAAAACGATACCGAAAAAGAACAAGAAAATGAGTCCTAGCCCGCCAAATAGTACTTCCATTGTTTCCTCCGAAGGTTGATTTCCAACAAATATAACGCAAAATTGCCGGAATTGCGACATGCGAAACGCGATGGCAACACCCATCTGTCCGCTTACCGAAATACTCTGCGTCTTTTATTTTGATGCGGCTGATACGCTTTGGAAATTCTTTACGCGTATCAGAGTAGAAAGACAGAACTTCGCGGCCTGACCCGCCGTAAAGTTTATTTAGTTTCATTGACAACACGAACGGAACGCTCGGAAGGCACATTCTTCATACCTAATACCGCAGTAAATAACCGCATGTCTTCTTCATTTGGCTAACCCTTGCCCGACGACGCGTTCCGTTCGTGTTCGTTTTTATCCAACCTTCGCTTTTCAATTATCTTTTTTCACCTAATCGCATATAATTCAACGCATTATGACGGTTTCGATCGCTGATATTCATGCCGCGCGTGAGCTCATTACTGGTGTTGTACACAAAACTCCTATCATCAAAGACGAAAAGCTGACGGCTTCGCTTGGTACGCGCATTTATTTGAAGGCGGAGAACCTTCAGCGTGCGGGTTCGTTCAAGATCCGCGGTGCGTACAACATGATCTCGCAGCTCAACGAAGCGGAGCGCGCGAAAGGCGTGATCACGGCATCTGCGGGGAATCATGCCCAAGGCGTTGCGCTTGCGGCGCAGCTAAACGGCATCAAGGCGACCATTGTTTTGCCGGAGTTCGCACCGCTTACAAAGGTCGTTGCCACGAAATCGCTGGGTGCGGACGTGATAATGCACGGCCAGACGTTTGACGAAGCGGTCGATCACAGCCGCGAGCTGCAAAAACAGCACGGTTTCACCTACGTTCACGCTTTCGACAACGACCGGATCATTGCGGGGCAGGGAAGTATCGGCGTTGAGATCGCGGAAGCCTCTGCCGATATCAAAACGGTCGTCGTGCCGATCGGCGGCGGCGGAATAATTTCGGGCATTGCGATCGCGATGAAGGAATTAGTTCCCGGTGCGCGGATCATTGGCGTGCAGGCGGCGAACGTTGCGCCTGTGCGGCCGTCGATCGAAGCCGGGCGGCCTGTCGATATCGATTACAAACCGACTATCGCCGACGGCATTGCGATAAAACGCCCTGCGGAACGCACGCTGGCCATCATAAAGGATTACGTTGACGAGCTGGTCGAGGTCTCGGAAGAAGAAATTTCCGAAGCGATCTTTCATCTGGCGCAGAATACACATTTGGTGGTCGAAGGTGCCGGTGCGGCGGGCGTCGCGGCCATTATGGCGGGCAAGTTCAACATCGATCCGGACGAGCGCGTCTGTGCGGTCTTGTGCGGCGGCAACATTGACGGCAACGTGCTCGCACGCATCATCGAACAGGTCCTTGTCCGCAACGGCCGTTACGTTATTTTCAAGGTTCTGGTGCCCGATCGCCCCGGTTCGCTCGCCGGAATGTTGAAGATAATCGCCGAAGCCCGTGCAAATGTCATCGAAGTTTACCATCAGCGCGCGATATGGCTGGCGCCGCTCGGCAGCGCTCGCATCGAAACC
>CAZXTS010000041.1:0-17632 GCA_964643745.1 uncultured Chloracidobacterium sp. | reverse complement strand
AAACGTATGAACCCGAATTAACCGTGCCTGAATAGATCCGAACGAACGCAAGCTGACCCAAGTGCTTGTCAGCCATCAGCTTGAACACAAGGCCCGAAAACGGTGCCTTTGCGTCAGCTTCGCGGGCCTCAACTTCATCTGTTTTAGGGTTTATTCCTTCGATAGCAGGAACATCAAGCGGGCTCGGGAGATAATCTACTACTGCATCAAGCAGCGTCTGAACGCCTTTATTCTTAAATGCTGAACCTGTAACGACCGGGACGATCTTCAGATCGGTCGTGCCTTTGCGAAGAGCCTTGCGAATTTCTGCTTCCGAAACTTCTTCGCCTTCGAGATACTTGACCATCAGGTCGTCATCGATCGCCGAAACAGCCTCGACCAGCTTTTCACGCCATTCTTTAGCAGAATCGACCAATTCAGCCGGAATATCTATGGTGTCGTACTGAGCACCTTTTGTTTCATCATTCCAGACCAGAGCCTTCATCGTTATCAGGTCGATAACACCTTTCAGCTGATCTTCTTCGCCGATCGGGATCTGCAATGCTACGGCATTTGCGCCCAAACGGTTGAGAATCGAATTAAAACTTCTTTCAAATGAAGCACCCGCACGGTCAAGTTTGTTAATAAAGCAGATACGCGGAACGCCGTATTTATCTGCCTGACGCCAAACGGTCTCGGACTGCGGTTCAACACCTGCAACGCCGTCAAAAACAGCAACGGCCCCGTCAAGAACACGAAGGGAACGTTCAACTTCCATCGTGAAATCTACGTGGCCGGGTGTATCGATAATGTTGATACGGTGTTCGACGCCGTTTCGCTTCCAGAAACAGGTTGTTGCGGCGGACGTGATCGTAATGCCACGCTCCTGCTCTTGCTCCATCCAGTCCATGGTCGCGGTGCCTTCGTGAACTTCACCGATCTTGTGCGAAACACCTGTATAGAACAACACGCGCTCAGTCGTCGTGGTCTTACCCGCGTCGATATGGGCCATGATGCCGATGTTTCTATATTTGTCTAAACCTATGTTAGCCATTACTTCAATTTCACCGCCGAGACGCGGAGTCGCCGAGTTCTTTTACGCGTTTGATGCAGAACCAATCTCTAAAATTCTCTGCGTCTCAGCGGTTAAGATCTTACTAGAACCTATAGTGAGCAAACGCCTTGTTCGCTTCTGCCATGCGGTGGACGTCGTCCTTTTTCTTGACCGCTCCGCCGCGGCCCGAGGTTGAATCGAGCAGCTCGCCGACCAGCCTGTCGGTCATCGTCTTTTCGCTGCGATTTCGCGAGTTTCCGACGATCCAGCGGATCGCAAGCGTGTTTCGGCGATCTCTGGTCACTTCGAGCGGCACCTGATAGGTAGCACCGCCGATACGACGTGATTTTACTTCAACCGTCGGAGCGACCGATTCCACGGCCTTTTTAAAGATCTTGAGCGGCTCTTCACCGGTCTTGTCGGCGATCTTGTTCATCGCGCTATAAAAAATGTCCTCGGCAACCGATTTCTTGCCCTTCCACATCATGCCGTTGATGAACTTGGTCACCAGCGTGCTGCCATAGATCGGGTCCGGCAAAACTTCTCGTCTTTCAGCTGTTCTTCTTCGTGCCATACTTTTGAGAATGGTGAATGATGAATGGTGAATGATGAATTTTAGAAATTCATCATTCTGCATTCTGCATTCTGCATTTACTTAGCTCCCTTCGGCCGCTTCGCACCGTACTTCGAACGGGCCTGATTTCGGTTCGCGACGCCTGAGGCATCGAGCGTTCCGCGGATAACGTGATAACGCACACCCGGAAGATCCTTTACACGGCCGCCGCGGATAAGCACGATCGAGTGCTCCTGCAGGTTGTGGCCGATGCCCGGAATGTAGGTCGTCACCTCGATCTGGTTTGTAAGGCGTACACGCGCGACCTTACGAAGCGCCGAATTCGGCTTCTTCGGTGTCGAGGTATAAACACGTGTGCAAACACCGCGTTTCTGCGGATTTGCCTGCAGAGCGGGGCTGGCGGTCTTATATTTGACCCGTTCGCGGCCCTTGCGTACCAATTGGTTAATAGTCGGCATATCTTTCTTCTTCTGAGCTCCCCTCCTTACGAAGGAGGGGTGTCATCCGCTTCGGATGACGGGGTGGTTCTTTTAGTTCCACCGCTTTCTATTTAAAAGGCAAAAGAAAACTCTTACCTGACTCTTGCTCGGAAGCGCGTCCGGCAGTTAGCTCAAGCAGCAACAAAGCTGAATGATTTAGAAATTATTATGTAACCAACGAAAGCTTTACTTTGCTGTAGCGTGGCTTGGAACGCGGACGCCCTCGTCCGCAGAAGTAGAACTTACCTCATCTCTGGGCAAGCAATATTGTTTCCAGGCACCGTTGGTGCGGTACCGATTACGCTACAATTACTGTATCAGCTTTCAAACATCTGCCCCGCAGCTCTCTTTCAAACCGCTTAGACAGCCAGACCGTCAAAGTCCGAAACTCTAGATATTATGATTTTGCTCAATTAGTGTCAAGCCGCGCTCAGCCAAATCAGTCGCTTGCTTAAAGAAATCCCATTTAGCTCTTGATCTGGCTCAACCTGATCGCTCGGGTAGGCGGCGAAGCCGTCTTTCCGACGAAGTCGGCAATTAGCCACGTCGTTGACGGCGTGGTTGGATTCGAAACAGGATCCTAAAGGGCGTTTTAACGTCCTTTTTGCCGCAACGGCTTTAGCCATCGTCTTTTGAAAAGCGTTCGAGGCGATCGTGGGTCGAGCCTTTCTTGTGGTGTTCCTTTTGATTTAGCACATATCTGACCACCCAAGGCAGATCTTTCGTTCCAAATGTCACAATGCCGTAGCTGCGTTGCCATTGGAGAGCCTTTGGCTCTATCTCATGGTTTATATAATAAGATGCAGCCCCCTTCAGCTTCCCGATCCACTCAGAAACATAAATGCTCGGTTCGAGGCTCGTAGCGATGTGAATGTGGGTTTCGATCCCGCCGATAGCGTGCAGGATCGCGCCGGGCGTTTCAATTATCCTGTGCTCTAAGAATTTATAGAGCGGGCCCTCGATTCGGCTATTGATCATCGGCAGATCGTTCTTTGTATGCCACGTGATATGGAAATGGGATTCTGAATAGGCGGTTTCTGACATTGCTTCAATTAAAGGACGTTAAAACGCCCTAGCGAGAGCAAATAAACGACCAATTTCCGATGCCCTTAAACCTATTCAGCTCAAATAGCTCAAATAGCTCCGACCAAGGTCCATAAATCCGGAATCTCCGATTGTTTTGCCGAGGAAACGTTACGGACACATTGAGAACCTTCGACGCGTCCAGACGCGTTCGGTTTGTTCACGCAGTTTTGGCAAAGCCGTTCTAAGAGCTTCGAGTTCGGCGAATTTATACGATCAGGCCGCTGTGGTTTCGCCACCCAACAGCGTAAGCACCTCCCCGGTGATATAACTGGAATCTGCATTCGACGCAAAGAATACGAACGCCGGAGCGATCTCTTCGGGCTGGGCCGGGCGCTTCATCGGCGTATCGGCACCGTGTTCGGCAACGTCTTCGGCGTCTTTGTCTGCGATGTTTAGCGGGGTCCAAACAGGCCCGGGCGAAACGCAATTTACCCGAATTCCTTTTTCCGCAAGGTTCTGTGCGAGCGATTTTGTAAAGGCATGGATCGCACCTTTGGTGGCGGAATAATCTATCAGATCCTTGCTGCCTTCGAGCCCGGTGATCGACCCACAATTGACGATCGAACCGCCCTTCGGCAGATGTTTCACGGCCTCGCGGGCTAGATAGAGATATCCATAAATGTTCGTCGGAAATGTTCGTCGGAAATGTCTTCGATCGATTCCTGATGATGCTGATAAGAAGCGTTGTTTACAAGAATATCCAGCCCGCCAAATTCCTTTACGGTCTTTTCGATAACATTCCCTTTCCCCCTTATTTATTTGTGTGAGTCTATTTCGAACCCTCTCCTTCTGAATGTGGGTAAGTCGCAAAATGTATGCCAGTTAGCTTTATCTTGCTGCGCGGCCGAACTTCATTGACACCGGGAAAGGCTTCTTGTAGCCTCAATTTGTATAGGGAACGACACTTTTCGGAACATAAAGAATTTGAGCAATCTTCGAAAACTTGAACTACCGCCGCAGGGCCTGAACACGCTGTTCGGCGTACAGGATCAGAACATAAAATATTTAGAATCGCTGCTGGATGTTTCCATCGGAGCACGTGGGAACGAGCTGTTGATCGACGGCGATGCCGGAGATATCGAAACGGTCGAAACTATCCTTCGCGAATTCGGCGAACTGTTTGACGAAGGCAGCACTTTCACAGACAAAGAGCTGAAGGATGCCTTCAAGCAAATAGCCGAAGACCGTGCGTATTCGCTCCGGGACCATTTTCAGAAGAACCGCTTTAACCCTTCGGGCAAGAAGACGGTCGCGCCAAAAACTGCCAACCAGCGGAAATATCTGGAAGCGATAGCAAAGAACGATCTTGTTTTCGGGATCGGCGTTGCCGGAACCGGGAAAAGCTTTTTGGCCGTCGCGATGGCGATAGATGCCCTGTTCAAGAAACAGGTAACGCGTATCATATTGACGCGCCCGGCGGTCGAAGCAGGTGAACGGCTCGGGTTTTTGCCCGGCGATCTGCAGGAAAAGGTCGATCCATATCTGCGGCCGCTTTACGACGCTCTGTTTGACCTGGTCGATGCAGAAAAGGTCACGAAGATGCTCGAAAAGCGTATCATCGAGATCGCTCCGCTGGCATTCATGCGCGGACGAACGCTCGCCGATGCCTTTATAATCCTCGACGAAGCCCAAAACACTACCAGCGAACAAATGAAGATGTTCCTGACGCGCATCGGTTTTGGTTCAAAGGCCGTCGTCACCGGCGACAAGACCCAGATCGACCTGCCCCGCGGCCAACGCTCCGGCCTGAAAGAAGCCGAAGAAGTGCTCAAAGACATCGACATGATCGAGTTCGTTTACTTTAACGATAAGGACGTCGTGCGGCATAAGCTCGTCCAAATGATCGTGAAGGCTTACGAGAATCAGAGTAACAAAGCCAGCGACACCCCTTGATCACACCTATGGAAAGCCATTCCACAACCCACGAAAACGGATCACTTGAACGCGATTCGGTAAAAGTATCGTTCTATTTGGATATAGACGAGATGGCGGAGATCGCCGTAAAGATCGGTCAGCGGTACAAGATGCCAAGGATCGCAAATATCGGTTTTTACGCGTTCTTTCTTATAAATCTGATCGTTGCTCCCATACTTTTACTGACCTACGGGGCCGGTTGGATCGCGTTCGTGCTCTTCATTCTGAATTTCCTTTTCGGCGGGGTGTTTTTGCAGAAGGCGATAAAAGTGGACACGCAACGTTTCTTCCGACAGCTTTACGGTGATCTTGAGAATGTCCTCGCCGAAGTTGAACTTACCGACAAAGGTGTGTGGTGCCGTACCGAATATGATCTTTCATTTTTCAAATGGGAGACCATTCTTGCTGTCGAGGAATCACCAAAAGCGATCCATTTGATGTTTCGCGATAAGGGCCTTCCAGTGATGAAAAGTGGCTTTGCTTATCGGGATCAGGAACGTGAGTTCGTTGTGTTCGCCGAAGAGAAGATCAGATCTTTCCGGGCATTACGAGATCAAAATTAGCCTATTGATATTATTAGAAAGTAAGGAATCTTTGTGGTAAAGTAAGGAATGAGGTGCCGCAATGAGCGTTGAAGCCAAAATAACAAGCAAGGGGCAAATAACGGTTCCACTAAAGATCCGCAAAGAGTTGGGGGTCAAAGTTGGCGACAAGGTCAAGTTTGACAGAAACAGCAACGACGAGATCGTGTTGCGGCCCGCTCGGAAAGAAAGTCCATTTGAAAAGTATCGCGGAATAGGAACACCAGGAATCGGACCTGGACTTGAAGCTGTGATCAAAGCCGTCCGGGAAATACGCGGGTTTGATCCGGATGACCCGAGCGTGGAATGATAACAGCAATAGATTCAAATGTGCTGATCGCTTTGTGGAACCCATCGGATTCGCTGAATTCAATGGCACTTAACGCTTTGAAAGGACAGGCTGACTTGGGCGGTCTTCTAATTTGCGGTGCGGTCTATGCTGAGCTGCTGGGCTTTCAAAAACGGACGCAAACAATGGTTGATACTTTTCTAGATGAAACGGGTATCGATGTTGACTGGATGATCGGCGAAGATATTTGGCGTAGTGCAGCAAGATCCAATCACCAATATTCGATCCGCCGCCGCAAACAAAAACAACTGGAACCAAGACGGCTTCTAACGGATTTTATTGTCGGTGCCCACGCCGATTCACGCGGACTTCCTCTACTGACGTTCGACACCAGGATATTCAGAGCCGCATACCCTCAACTTAACATCATTGGCTGGGTGAAAGATTAGTTGCCGATGATCGTTAATCTCCAGCGAAAAGTTAAGTTGGATGCAAAGGCGTTCGTTCCGTTCGTCGAAGCTGTGCGTGAAGCGGTCGAGGAAACCGAAGGCGGAACGTTTTCGGTCGCGTTCGTTTCGGATAGGCGGATGAAAGAATTGAACAAGTTCTTTCGCGGCAAAGATGAGACGACCGATGTGCTCTCGTTCCCGCACGAGGCAGACGAATTTGAAACGCACGAAGAACATTTTCTCGGCGATATCGTCATCTCCGCCGAACAGGCCGAACGGCAAGCAAAAGAGAACAAACTCACGTTGGAAAACGAGATCAAGCAGCTGATCCTCCACGGCGTTTTGCATCTCTGCGGCTACGATCATGAAACGGACAAAGGCGAGATGAACGCACGCGAGCTCGACTTGCGGGGCAAATTAAGAATTTAGCCACAGAGTTCACAGAGTATCTATTTACCGCTAGGGCACATTTGTCTGACCCTTGAAAGTAAAGACCGCTTCAAACATATTTGATCGCACTCTCTCTGAGCCCTCTGTGTACTCTGTGGCCAAATGACCTGTCTGTGGCAGAATCATCTTGATGTCTGAAACACAAAAAAACTCTGACCCGTGCGTGATGGTCATCTTCGGAGCTACGGGAGATCTTACAAAGCGCAAGCTCTTCCCTGCTCTATTCAATCTGGCAAAGGACGGGCATTTGCCAGAGAACTTTGCGATCGTCGGTGTCGGGCGGCAGGAGATGCTTTCGGAAGATTTTCGTGAGCAGATGATCGAGAATCTAAAAGAATTCGCGCCCGCAGAGGATCGGGAAAAGGCCGAATGGTTCTGCTCGCGGACGTTTTACACCGGCGGTGATTTTGATGACGACAAGAAGCTTTTTGCCGATATTAAGGACATGCTCCGCGATGTCTGTGCACGGCTGGAAATACCGGAGAATTTTTTCTTCTATATGGCGATACCGCCGTCGCTCTTTGCAAACGTGACTCAAAAGGTGGTCAAGCACGGGCTCGGAAAAGAAGAGAACGGCAACTGGCGGCGTTTTATTTTCGAAAAGCCGTTTGGGCACGATCTTGATTCGGCGAGAAAGCTAAACAGCGATCTGCTAAAGATCCTAAGAGAGCGGCAGATCTACCGCATTGATCATTATCTAGGCAAGGAAACGGTGCAGAATTTGCTGGTATTTCGGTTTGGCAACAGCATATGGGAACCGATCTGGAACCGGAACTATGTCGATCATGTGCAAATAACCGTCTCGGAAAAGCTCGGCGTCGAGGGTCGCGGCGGCTATTACGAAGGTGCCGGAGCACTCAGAGATATGATCCCAAATCACATTTTCCAACTCGTCACACTTACCGCAATGGAACCGCCGGTTTCTTTTCAGGCCGATGCCGTTCGCGATGAACAGGTGAAGATCTTGCAGGCGATAAAGCCTTTCACGCCGGAAGCCGCTTTGCAGGACGCCGTCCGAGGGCAATATGACGGCGGCGAGTTCGATGGAAATAAAGTGCCCGCATATCGAAGCGAAGAAAGCGTCAAACCAGTTTCGAACACAGAGACATTTGCCGCATTAAAACTCTCGATCGATAACTGGCGTTGGGCCGATGTTCCTTTTTATGTCCGCACCGGAAAGCGTCTCGCGACGCGCCACTCGAGCATCATCATTCAATTCAAAAAGGCTCCGTTCGTTCTTTTCCGAGACACGTCGATCGAACGGCTGACAACAAACCGCATTGAAATACATATTCAACCTGATGAAGGCATCACGCTGCATTTTGGTGCAAAGATCCCCGGGCCGATCGTAAATATGGGAGCCGTGGATATGGATTTCAACTATGTCGAACACTTTGGCGAACAGCTTTCCACCGGCTATGAACGGCTCCTTTTCGATTGTATGATCGGCGATGCGACGCTTTTTCAACGAGCCGATATGGTCGAAACGAGCTGGAGCATTGTCTCACCGATACTCGATGTCTGGTCGGCTGTTCCGCCGCGTGATTTTCCCAATTATCCGGCGGGAGGTTGGGGGCCAGAATCTGCAGATAAGCTTCTTCAAGATGACGGCCGACGATGGAAGAACGATGGACAGTAGATATCGGGCGGTGAGTCTGTGATGCGATCTGATGGAAAATTCTATTGCAATAATTTATACTCACTTCCCTAGGCACACACGCTCCTAATATGGGTATCGAGATATTCGTCGGCGTCCTGATCCTGATCGCACTCGTTGTTCTGGCGTCTGTCGACCTTGCTTTCTCGTTTCTTTCTGATCTGAGCCTCAGACGCATTTCATCTGAATCGGATGAAACTTTAAATCCTCGTTCAACACAGCTTCTTAGGACGATACTCGAAGACCGCCCACGGTTTCGTTTCGCTCTTTCGTCGGCGATCCAGGCATTGCTTATCGGATTCACTGTTCTCGTTACCTGGATAGTGCTGAATTGGACGAACGACCGGACTTTGATCTTGGTCTATGCATTATTGATCGGCATTTTCGTAACCGCGGTCTTTCGACAGATACTTCCACGGCTTATTGTGCGGAACAAGCCGGAGCGAAAACTGCTCGTCCTTCTGCCTATAGTTCGTCCTCTGTATGGTATTGCGGCATTCCTGACTGCCCCTTTTGCCGGATTTTTTCAGCAGAAGGACGTTTCTAAACTTGATACCTCGCAGACACCCGATACACAGGACGAACGCGAAGATGCCGTTGATGAAGATTTTCAGGCCCTAATGGATGTGGGTGCGGCGGAAGGGATCATTGAAGATGACGAGCGAGAGCTTATCGAATCGATGGTCGAATTCTCGGAAACCCGCACCGGCGAGATAATGACGCCGAGAACCGAGATCTGCACGATCCGTGCCGGCACAACTGTCCGGGCCGCGCGCGATATCATCATTGAAAATAAATATTCACGGATCCCGGTCTATCGGGATTCGATCGACAACATCGAGGGAATTATCTATGTACGCGACCTCCTGCAGGCATGGGCCGCCGGCCAGGAGGACGAGCCGATCGACGCGATGCTGCGGGATGCTTATCTTGTTCCTGAAACAAAGTCCGCCGCCGAACTTCTAAAAACGATGCAGACCGAGCATGTTCAGATCGCGATCGTAATTGACGAATATGGCGGCGTCGCGGGTATCGTAACGGTCGAAGACATTGTAGAAGAGATCGTAGGCGAGATAGAAGATGAGGACATCGAGGAAGAAGAAATTATCGAGATAATCGAAGGAACCGATGGTTATTACGACGTTCTTGGCTCTACTGAGATCGACAAGATCGAACGGCTCTTCGGGCTTGAACTTGAAGACGAAGACTACACGACGGTCGCCGGAATGATCACAAGCGAGGCTGGTTATGTGCCCAAGGTCGGGGAAAAATTAACTCTTCGCGGTGTCGATGCAGAAGTAATAAAAGCCGATGAAAAAAAGCTGCATATTGTTCGGCTAAGATGTGCTCAGGAAATGGTCGAGAAGTCCTCGGATGATCCGGCCGCTAGGCATCCGGAATAATGCCATCCTTAGATGCAGATTGTGCTGAACGCGGAATTGGCTTCTGATAGCCTTTTCGCGGAACTAAAAATATTCGGTTTATCTTGATCGGCCGTCCCGTCAGATTTGCGTTCATCTGATCGCCATTTCCTTCAGAATAATCAAATGAGTAAGTATATTGCCCAGCAGCGAGCCTCTTGCACATTTGATCCTCAAGATGGAAAACGAACGCATCGGCGTAAACACCCATTCCTTCATCAACGCGGCCTATCGTGCTTTCCTCGTCACCGTCCAGAAATACCGGAACTTCAGTGATATGTTCACAGCGAGGATACAATTGACCGAGCACGTGCCGCCTGGAAACCGTTAGCTTCTTAAGTCCGTCAGCGTCTTCAACTTCAATAGGTGTGAATTTTTTCATTTTGATGTGGTCGGTCGATCGTTCTGTTTAACGAGCGTGCAAATGACAAACGATGCCGTTAGCAAAAGCAAACGGCATCGATCTTAAGATCGGGGCCCGACAATTCATTGCCGAAGACCCCGAATTTACTTACCAGCGTCGTCCGCCGCCGCCGCCGCCGTAGCCGCCGCCGCGTCCACCGCGATCTTCACGGGGCTTTGCTTCGTTTACTTTCAGGCTTCGGCCGTTATGGTCCTTGCCGTCGAGTTCCGCAATTGCGGTTTCGCCTTCTGCCTTTGACGACATTTCGACAAAACCAAATCCGCGCGAGCGGCCGGTTTCCCGATCTTCCACAACATTAGCTGATTCTACAGTTCCGTGTTGAGCAAAAAGATCGCTGAGATCTTGATTCGTTGTTCCAAAATCCAAATTACCTACGTAGAGTTTCGTTGACATAAAAATTTCCTTTCCCGTTGCCGGGATGGTTAAGAAGTGGCGAATTGGACTTACATGGTCACGAATTCGGATACTCAATTTCTCAAGAGCTACTTCTGATAGTTAAAAGGGGCCTGCTCTCAAATCTGATCCAAAATCGTTAAGAAAAGGCGCATCCGTTAGGATGCGAGAGAAGGATACTCCCTTAGAATGCAACTTTTCGCGGCCAATAGCAAGCTGTATAAGCTAATTACGGCATTCAGACGCATTAATGCGATACCGACAAAATCTTTGCTTCGATGCGTTTCCGCTTTCGATAACGACGCCAAATGCCAAATCCTTCGCGGGAAAGGTCTAAGATCACCTTCCGATTTGAGAAGAGCAGTTTGATCCATGCCGTACGGCCCATCTGCGGAAAATAAATGCCGCGGAAGAAGAGTCGTGCCACGAGGTGACTGATCCGTACATCGATAGGTGAGTCTGACAAAAACTCGATCGCTTGCCGATTACGCTCCGGACTATACGAGCGTTGCCAGGCGTTGAATGTCTCTATCTTGGCGTCCTCAATGGTCATTTTCAGCGGATCGTGAGCCATTACAAACGGAGCAAAATCGAGCCAATGGATCGGACGTTTCAGTCTTCCGCTCTTTTCCAGACGGTCGTAAAGCGGAGTTGCGGGAAACGGCGTAAGTTGTCCAAACACGGGCAAACCGGGCTGCCAGCTCTCGATCTCGTCAACCGTACGGTCAGCGACACCGACCGTGTCGTTATCCATTCCAAAGATAAATGAAGTGATGGCGTAAATATTTCGCCGGGCAAGCCCTGCCAAAACGGCTTGATAATTCTCAGGTTTGGAAAAGTTCTTGTTTACGTCCGCCATATTGGCCGGATCGATCGATTCCATTCCAATGAAGATCCACTTACCGCCAGAGTCAGCTATCAGGTCAACAAGCTCTTCGTCGGCAAGAAGATTGGCGCTTATCTGCGCGACCCACGGAAGCTGCGCTCCGGCAGCGATCATATCACGGAGCAAACCTTTGAGGCGCTTTTTGTTGATCGCTAGATTGTCATCGATAAAAAAGACAGCGATCTGTCCCTTTTCGCGCTTGGCCCGCTCCTTTAGCCGCAGCAATTCTTCGATAACACTCTCGTTGGTTCGAAACCTTATCGAATCACCAAAGAAGCCCGTTACCGTGCAGAATTCACAGCCGTAAGGACAGCCCCGGCCGGTTTCGATCGGTACGACGAAGAACTTGCCCCAACCAGCACCCATCTTCGACATTACGGGCCGAAGGAACTTTGGCACTAGCGAAAATTGCTCCAGGTCGAGGGTTTCCCAGGGGATATGCGGATATGGCTGGAGGCTCGGCTTAATGTCGTTCCCCTTCGCATCGAGTGACGGTTGATAGGTTTCCTTAAGTTCGCCGCGAGCAGCATCGGCAACGATCAGCGGCCAGGTCTCATCCGCTTCGCCGAGAGCAACAGCATCGGCATGCCGCGGGCCGCCGTTCTTTCCAAGTGCTTCATCGGGACATTCCGTCACGTGCGGTCCGCCCATTACCACCTTGAATCCTGCATCGCGCAGAGCATCGGCGACCTTATAAGCTCGGGCGACCATACGGGTCATCGAACCGATACCGACAAGGCCAATATTCTCCTTCCGACAGAATTCGACCAGATCCGAACGGGTCATCGCCTTAGCATTGCCGTCGATCAAAATGACTTCGTGTTCCGGCGGCGTCAAAGACTGCAGCAAGAACATCCAAAGATGCGGCATAAAATTACGAGTTATGCCATTGTCGGGGTTGTATAAAAGGATCTTCATTCAGCGTCCTCGGATGCTACTTAGCGAGCGACGCCGTTATGCGGCGTTTCGAAAGTTTTTAAACAGAAACTAACAGATTTAGAAAGAAAACTTTTCTGAGTTTTGCACAAAATGAATGAATTTACCATTATCGAATCACGATTGTTCAGATATCCATAGAGTAGACAAACCGCGAGCAATAAGTAACCGGCCCGGTGATGTTTGCTTATGTCCGGTTTCAGTTTAGAATTAAGCTTTCCGATTCTGTCAGATCCTTAACAAATGCTTTTAACCAAAGTCAGGTTGATCTCAAAATGAAAATTCTAAACATCGTTCTTTTGGCCGCGCTGTGCGTTTTGATACCGTTCTCGGGATACCCGCAGGAACTCGAGCCCAAGTTTGATTTTTATACCCGCGGACCCTATCGCGAGAACATTCCCCGGCCTCAATCTATTTTGCGCTATGACGTAGGCCAGCAGCATACGACCTATGCTCAGATGGAGCAGGTGATGAATGCCATACAGCGTTCGGCACCTGAGCGGGTGAAGATCTATGAGATCGGCACGACGAACGAACACCGGATGCAGTATTTGGTAGCGATCTCGTCTCCGGAGAACATCTCACGCATCGACCAGATACGGGCGAATATCGCGCGGCTTTCCGATCCTCGAACTCCGCGCTCCGAGGCAGATGCGATCGCAGCGTCGACACCTGCCATTGCCTGGATGGCATATACGATCCACGGAAACGAATCGTCTTCTTTCGAGGCATTTATGCAGGTGATGTATCAGCTTGCAGCTTCAGATGAACCGGCAACGCAGGATGTCTTAAAGAACACGGTGACCCTGATCCTGACCGGAGAAAATCCGGACGGCCACGAACGTTTCGTCACATGGTACAACTCGGTGGCAATGGGCGACCCGCATCGTGCTTCGTACGAGCACCGGGAACCGTGGAGTATTTTTGGACGCTATAACCGCTATAGATTTGACCTTAATCGCGACACACTTGCTCTAACGCAAAAAGAAACGCAGAACATGCAGGCAGCATATCTGGATTGGAATCCGCAGGTAGCGGTCGATCATCATGGTCAGACCTCGCAGTTCTTTTTCCCGCCGGTCGCCTTGCCTATAAACCCGAATCTTCCGCAGCCGGAAACCAATCGCTGGCAGGATATGTATGGCCGAGCGAACGCACGTGCGTTTGACATGAACCGTTGGGAATATTACGTTCGCGACATTTTCGACGCTTTCTATCCGGGTTATTGGGATATGTATCCGGCGTTAAATGGTGCGATCGCTATGACATATGAAACGGACGGCGGCGGATTTAAAGGACTGCGTTGGACACGCGACGACGGAACGATAGTTACATTGCGTTCTTCGATAGCGAAACATTATGTCGCGTCGATGACGACCCTTGAAACGACGGGAGCGAATCGTGAAGCTCGCTTGAAAGATTATTACGCCTTTCGTGTTAAAGCCCTCGCTGAGCATGCGCGGTCGGACCTCAAGCGGATCGTTATCACACCGGATCGGGACCGCGTTAAGACCGCTGAACTGATCGAAATTCTGCGGCGTTCAAAGGTTGACGTAAATGTTGCATCTCAAGCATTCACCTCTTCAACGGCCAGATCTTATATGGAAAAGGACGCCAGGCCTGCGTCAAAAACCTTTCCCGCAGGCTCATATATTATCGACCTAAATCAGCCGCAGCGTTTGTTCATCAAGACGATAATGGAGCAGGACACGCCGCAGGACAAGGCTTTTGTTGATGACAACATGGCGAGGTTTCGACGCAACCAATTGCGAGGCAAAGGCCAGCCAAAGGAAGATTACGGATTTTACGACATTACCGCCTGGTCGCTGCCGCTTGCTTTTGGAGTTGATGCTTTTTGGACAAGCGACACGGGCACCGTGCCGGGTTCGCCTGTTACCGATGAATACATCGCCGGCGCGAAACGCGGCTCGGTCGCCGGCCGTGCTTCGATCGCCTATATCATCCCATACGAAACGGATTCGACCGGACCGATGATCATTCGCCTCTTGCAGGAAGGCCATCGGGTAAATATAGCCACGCGGCAGCTTAACGCAGCGGGGAGAAATTGGCCGATCGGAACTTTTGTCGTTCGCGTCACCAGAAATGCGGACACGGTACACGAAGCGGTCTCGAGGCTTTCAACTGAGCTTGGGGTCAATGTCGCTGCAGCGAATAGCGGATTTCCTGATGAAGGCGATACAGGTGTCGGAGGCGAAGCCGTCGCACCGCTTCAGGCACCGAAGATCGCGATGGTCGCGGATGACGCCGTCGATATCACATCTTATGGATCGATCTGGTGGACGCTTGACCGTTATGGCGTAAAATTCAGCGCGTTCTCGATAGGTGCAATTCAAGGCGGCGTTCTTAAGGACTATAACGTATTGATAATGCCGAACGGATCTCCCGGCCAATATATGCGTGCTTTCGGTAGCGGCGGTGTATCTGCCCTGAAAGAATGGGTACAGCGAGGCGGTACTATCGTCACGGTTCGTGGGGCTTCTGTTTTTGCGGCCCTAAAGGACGTTTCCCTTTCATCCACACGCATGGTCGGCAGCGAAGACGATGAAGAAAAAGGAAAGACGGACGAAAAGAAAGACGATCCGAAACCAACAGAAACGCCGCGAGAACCGGCCGACTGGCGGACCGATAAGGACGATGGGATCGCACCGGCACTGCCGCTGATCGCTTCGCCCTCGGCAGACGCGAATAAGGTCCCTGTGCCGCTGCCCGGTTCGATAATGCGAGCTTCCGTCGATAGAACTAATCGGCTCACCTACGGAATGAACCAAACAGAATTGCCTGTCCTTTTGGCAAGCGGATATTTCTTCCGTTATTCTAAAGAAGGCACGAATGCATTGATCTTTGACGGCAAGGGAACAAAGCCATTGACCATCTCGGGATTTGTCTGGGAAGGAAACACAGAACGGCTTCTAAAAGGAACCGCTTATGTGATCGATGAATCAATGGGCGGCGGCCGAGTCACGCTTTTTGCCGAGGAGCCTTTTTATCGGGGCATTTTCCGATCGACCACGAGGCCTTTCTTCAATGCGATAGTAATGAACGGGGGAATTTGAGCTTTCACACATGTTTACAGTAAGAGCAGCATATAGCGATAACATTGAACTCGAATCGGACATTGACCGCGTGCGCGAATTTTTCGCGGACCTCACAAACTTTGCGGACCTGATGCCGGGTGTTGCAAGTATCCACACTGACGCTAAAGGCGTTGCGCATTGGAAAATAACAGCGGAGATCCCGATAGTCGGCCAGATGATGCAGAAATTCGCGGTTGAGCTTGCCGAACGGTCGGAAGAACGCATCGAATGGTTCCCGATCCGAACCGAAACACAAAACTTTTTAAGGTTTTCGGCCGAATTCATCGAAAAGGCTAAGGACCTTACACAACTGCATTTTTCACAGGTTGTCGAACTTCGTAGGAAAAGTGCCCGCGACCTTCATATGCTTGCCGGACTCGCCGGTGAAACATTGATAAGTAACGAAATGAGCAAAAAGATCAAGGAGATGATCATGGTGTTCATTGAACGAGCCAAGGAGAGATTGGAGAAATGAAAAAAATAATCGGTTACGCGTTCATATTTACTTTATTGTCGGTTGCTGGGATCTCTCAGGTGCAGCTTCCTCGAGAAAGCCAGCGGCAAGAGGCGATTCAGACGGTCGGCGATACGACGATCAAGATCGTTTACCACAGGCCAAATGTGAAGGGCCGAAAGATCTGGGACGGCCTTGTTCCGTATGGGAAGGTTTGGCGGGCGGGCGCCAATGAAGCGACGCTATTCGAATTCTCCCGCGATGTTACCATAAACGGACAACCGCTGGCGGCAGGTAAATACAGCTTTCATGTTATCCCGACGGCTACCGATTGGACACTTATCTTTAACAAAGACGATGGACAATGGGGCAGCTTTAATTACGATGCGGCAAAGGATTCACTCCGTGTAAAGGCTAACATTGAAAAAGGAAATTTCACCGAATCAATGTCCTATACGTTTGGCGACGCAACACACAATGCGGTCGATGTATTGATCGCTTGGGAAAATGTTCAAGTTCCGTTCATGATCGGGATCGGCGACATCCATACCCGCGTTCTGTCCCAGATCCGTACTGCGATGGCCGAGAAATCGGGAGCCGAACAGGTTCCGTTCCTCAATCAATTTGCGAACTATGCTGCTACGTTCAAGCTCAAGGACAATCTGGATGAAGCGATCAAGAATATTGATGCTTCGATAGCGATCCGGGAAACATTTTCAAATACTTTCACTAAAGCCCGCTTGCTTGGGGAAAAAGGAAACTACGCCGAAGCTGTAAAACTGGGTGAAAAAGCACTGGAGATGGGACCCGCAGCAACACCGCCGGCAAACCCGAATTTCCTGGACTTTATTCGGACGAATGTGAATGAATGGAAGACTAAGTTATAGAACCTGGACAGTTTAACCGTCTTTAGGAAAATCACCCCAACAAACTTGTTCCTACGGGTTTGACGGGGTGATCTTATTGTTCTAATATTCCTATTGAAATTGATTTTCACTTTTATCAATTCACGCACGAAGGATCTACATGTCAGACAGAATTAACTCAACTACTGCCACTGAAGCACTTGTCTCGGGTGAAAAGAAGGTCACCGTTTCGGTTGCTGATGACATCGCGATCATTCAAATGTCCATCTTCGAAGAAGGCATGGGTTGGTGCGTTCAGAAAACGATCAAGGTCGATGCGGACATGCTTGATCTTTTGGTCGGTTCGCTCTCAGTTGCGCGAGGAACGATCATCCGGCGCGATGATGCAATACTCTCAGCTGATAGTCTTGAGTTTTAATAAACCAACAGAAGAATAAAGAAAAGGCCCGATGCGGAAATGCATTCGGGCCATTTTTATTTACAGGATTATTGTTTCTAGCTAACTTCTCGTAAAACTATACGTTCCGAACCGGCTTTTGCGGTTCGCTCGGATGTAAGCTTCTCGAGTTCTTCGATGTGCATTTGCTCATCTGCGATCTGACCCTCGATCCAGAATTTCTGAGGCAGGTCGCTATCGTCGCAAGC
>CAZXTS010000040.1:0-17685 GCA_964643745.1 uncultured Chloracidobacterium sp. | reverse complement strand
ATTCTAAAGTTCCGACGATCGGTTTTATCGCTCATATGGACACCTCGCCGGCGGTCAGCGGTGCGAACGTCAACGCGATCATTCATAAAAATTATCAAGGCGGCGACATTGTTTTGCCGAACGATAAGTCGCAGGTGATCAGGGTCGATCAGAACCCGGCTCTAAAAGGCCTGATCGGCGACGACATCATCACCGCCGACGGCACGACGCTGCTCGGCTCCGACGACAAAGCCGGTATCGCCGAGATAATGACGATGATCGATATTCTAAAGCAGAATCCGCAGCTCAAACACGGCAATATCGCCATCGCCTTCACGCCGGACGAAGAGGTCGGCGGGCCGATGGATCTGTTCGACATCGAGGGTTGGGGTGCGAAATACGCGTACACGGTTGACGGCGGCGAACTCGGCGAGATCTCGGACGAAACGTGGACCGCAAAGACCGCGACGATCACATTTCGCGGAATGTCCACGCATCCGGGGTATGCGAAAGACATTTTGGTAAATTCATCGTTTGCCGCGGCTGATTTTCTTTCGCGTTTCTACGATCCGAAAATTCCGCGGCCGGAAACAACCGAGGGCCGCGTCGGTTTCGTTCATCCGTATAACTCGACGCTCGACATTGAAACGTCGGTCGTGCGCGTTCTGCTACGCAAATTCGATATGTCGGGCGTGGACGAACAGGAAAAGATGATCCGCGGAATGCTCGATGAAACTAAGAAGAAATTTCCGAAGGTCGGAGCCGAGATCGAGGTTCGGCTTGGCTATCTGAATATGAAAGAAGAGCTGAAAAAGCATCCGCAGCTCGTCGAATATGCTCAAGAAGCCTCGCGGCGGGCGGGCGTTACGCCAAAGATGAAGCCCATCCGCGGCGGCACCGATGGCTCGCGTTTGACCGCCCGCGGCCTCCCGACGCCAAACCTCTTCACCGGCGGGCATAACTTCCACGGAAAGCTTGAGTGGAACTCACGCAGAGGACTCGAAAAATCGACCGAGATGCTGGTCAACCTGGTTCAGGTTTGGGCGGAGAAATCGAAGTAGGTTTATGAAAAGAATATTTTTATTGAGCGTTTTATTGTTCTCATTTGCGGTCGTGGGTTCGGCTCAGTCAACAGCGGCGAAGGCTACGGCGGCGATGAAAAAATTCCCGGGCGTTTCAAAGGCCCAAATGGAGCAGATGATCGCCGCCAAACGGGTGATGCAGATCGCACTGCCGACATGGCTACCGGCGGGATTTAAGCTCGAAGACGTCAGATCACGTATCGGCCGCAGTGTCGCCATCGAGGACCGCGAGTTTGTCATCATTTACTCGCGGACATTGTCGAATGGTAAGACGCAGCGATTCGCGCTTGAGGCCGGTTTTGACGGGCTTGGCGATCTGATGTACGAGGGTGCGAAAACTCTCGTGACGCCGCTCGGCAAGATCTATCTGCTATACGAACCGAAAGATCCGGACAACGGCGGCAAGAAACTGAAGAACTACGTTATGACCGAATGGTTCCGAGTCGGTAGAACCGAGTTTCATTATATCGGTATGTACGGCTATGACGAGGGAGTTAACGATCTGGAGATGATATCGCTGGCCGATACGGAGAGAATACTGAGGTCGCTGAAAAGATTGTGAACGACGCAGATCGTGAAAAACTGGTGTCGGCACGTGCTCCGGAGCCGGTCGGGCTTTATCCGCACGCTCGGCGTGTAGGGAATTTGTTGTTTTTATCCGGCGTCGGGCCGCGTGAACGGGGCACGAAGAAGATTCCCGGCGTTGAACTCGACGACGACGGCGAGATCCTTTCTTACGACATCGAAACACAATGCCATTCCGTTTTTCAGAACGTCCGGTATATTCTCGAAGATGCCGGATCGTCCTGGGACGAGATCGTTGACGTCACAGTTTTTCTTACAAATATGAAAGACGATTTTGCTATCTACAATCGTCTTTATGCGGAATATTTCGCTGAAAACCAGCCGTGTAGAACGACTGTTGAGATAAGTTCGCTTCCCACGCCCATCGCGATCGAATTAAAAGTGATCGCAACCATCGAGTAGCTTAAAGGAGTAATTAAAATGACAGCACCAGCAGCAGAAGGCATTGCAACACGCGGTTTTGCAGTTTCCGGTCCATCGGCCAGTTTTGAACCTTTCGAATTCCAACGTCGCGACGTCGGTCCGAAAGATATTCTCATCGACATTCTTTATGCGGGCATTTGCCACTCGGATATTCACCAGGCTCGGGCGGAATGGGAACCGATGATCCCATCGCTTTACCCGATGGTTCCGGGACACGAGATCGTCGGCCGGGTGACCAAGGTCGGCGGCGAGGTCACGAAATTCAAAGAAGGCGACATTGCAGGCATCGGCTGTTTCGTCGATTCTTGCCGCGAATGCGGCGCCTGCGAACACGGTATCGAGCAATATTGCATCAAGGGCTCTGCACAGACCTATAACAGCACCGAGATGGACCGGACGACGCCAACCTACGGCGGATATTCGAAGCATTACGTCGTTGATGAGGATTATGCGTTGAACGTAGATGCCCCACAGTCAGACCTTCCGGGCGTCGCTCCGCTGCTTTGTGCCGGCATTACGACCTATTCGCCGCTCAAGAAATGGGGTGTCGGGCCGGGCAAAAAGGTCGCCGTCGCCGGACTTGGCGGGCTCGGCCACATGGGCGTGAAACTTGCCGTCGCGATGGGAGCCGAAGTTACGGTGCTCAGCACGTCACCGGCAAAAGAAGAAGATGCAAAGAAACTCGGCGCACATAACTTCGTCAATATCCGCGACGACGAGGCCCGCGCGGCGGTTACCGGAAGTTTTGACTTTATCCTCGACACGATCTCAGCGAACCACGATTACAATGCCTATCTTGCATTGCTCGGCCTTAATGGAGTAATGGTGATCGTCGGCGTGCCGACGGAACCGGTTCCGCTAAATGCCTTTTCGCTGATCGGCGGCAATAAGGTTCTTGCCGGCTCATTGATCGGCGGCATTCCCGAGACACAGGAGATGCTCGATTTCTGCGCCAAGCACGGCATCACCTCCGACATCGAGCTGATCAAACCCGAATACATCGACACGGCCTACGACCGCACCGTCAAAGCCGACGTACGCTACCGCTTTGTCATAGACATGGCGAACGCCTAGTCAGAACCGCGTGCGTAAGCGGGCGGCCAGTTCGTCAAACATGAGACATATTGCTCTCCTCCGCGGCATCAATGTCGGCGGCAATACGATGATCAAAATGGAAGAGCTTCGGGCAATGCTCGAAGCTCTGCATTTTGAAAACGTTGCGAGCTACATCAATAGCGGCAATCTGGCATTCGACAGTGTCAGTAGCCCGCACATAAGTAAGGGCGAAACGCTCGAAATAGACCTCTCGAATCAGATCGAAGCAGCCATCCAAAACACCTTCGGCAGATCCATCCCGGTAATAGTCCGCAAACAGCGGCAGATTCAAACCATCCTCGAAAGCAATCCCTTCACCGGCCAATTCGAAAGCCACAAAGAAATGCACGTTCTCTTTCTAAAAGAAGAAATGCCGGCTGATAAACAGCAGCAACTTCTAGCCAGTCAAACAAAAGACGAACGCTTCACCATTCACGGCCGCGAGATCTACTGCCACCTGAAATTAGGTGTCGCCAACAGCTTGCTCGGCAAAGGCTTCATTGAAAAGAAACTCAATATTGCCGTCACCGCCCGAAACTGGCGCACGGTTGAGAAGCTAGCGATGCTCTGATTGTTTCTCGTGCATTTGTTGGGCTTCGCGGATAGAATAGCGGAATGCTGCGAATGCCCTTTAACTTTAAACAATGGATCGATGAGCATCGGCACTTGCTCAAGCCGCCGGTCGGGAACCAGTGTGTTTATCAGAACGAAGATTTCATCGTGATGGTCGTCGGCGGGCCGAATTCGCGGAAAGATTATCACTGGGATGAGGGCGAAGAGCTTTTTTATCAGCTCGAAGGCGATCTGCTTGTAAAAATCCAGGAAGACGGAAAAGCCGTTGATGTCCCGATCCGCGAAGGCGAGATGTTCCTCTTGCCGCCACGCATTCCGCACAACCCGATCCGCGGCGAAAACACCATTGGCCTCGTCATCGAACGCAAACGCCGGGAAGGCGAACTCGACGGCCTGCTCTGGTTCTGCGAAAACTGTAACGAAAAGCTTTACGAAGAATATTTCCAACTCGGCGACATCACGACCCAGTTCCAGGGCGTCTTCGAAAAGTTCTACGGCAGCCAAGACCTGAGAACCTGCAATGCCTGCGGCACCGTAATGGAACCGCCGCCGGTCGTTAGCTAAAATTCCTTGACATACATATATTCTAAATATATTCTATGTTTGTTTGGGACGAGAACAAGCGGCTTAAGGTTCTGGACGAGCACCGGGTCGATTTTGCTTTACTGACAGATGCATTTGATGATCCGTTTGGTGCCTATTTTGAGGATGTTGAACATTCATCCGAAGAGGAAACTCGACTAAATCTCATTGCGTTTTCCGCTCAATACGGAATGGTTTATCTGACTTTCACCTATGACGATGACGATGTGCGATTGATTACCGCCTGGAAAGCTGAAAAGTGGGCGATCAAGGAATATGAGCAATATAGAAGATAAAGATTATGAATTCCTCGAAACCTCGGAAGAGGCGAGGAAGCGGGGTTTAAGGCGTATTACGCGACCCGCTTTTCTGGGTGAACCGAAGAAAAGGGAGAACAAAAAATCGATAACTATCATGCTCGACCCCGACATCATCGAGCATTTCAAAGCCGAGGCCGAGCGTTCGCGTTCCGGGTATCAGACGCTTATAAATCAGACGCTTCGCGAATCGATCGATGACACTTCAAAGATGAACCCTCTCGAAAACCTTCTGAAAGACAAAAAAGCCCTCCGCCGGCTAAAAGCAGGCTTGGAGAAAGTTTGAATTTCGCCTGTCGAAGGTACCGCGAGAAGGTCTGATCCGTATGAAAGAACTCGCCGGGCGACAGAAGGATCTAATCGACATTAAGAGGTTGAGGAATAAAGAAGATTGACATGTCATCGGCAGCGATAACGCGCCGGTTGAGGCAAACAGAACAATTGAGAAAGCTTAGTCTTTCGCTGATGAAGGCACGACCGTTGACCGATGAGGAGGCCGTAGAATTGAGGCGAGCCTCGCGCGAACGCAAGGTCCTCGAAGCCGCGAAAGATGCCGCCTAAAGGCGGGACTCCGAACTAATTCCGAAGATGCTAAAGATCGACGTCCACACACATATTCTGCCGAAGGACATCCCGTCCTGGAAGGATCGATTCGGCTACGGCGGTTTCATCACGCTCGATCATTACGAACCGTGCTGCGCTCATATGGTGCGGGACGACGGCAAGCAGTTTCGCGATATCGAGGCGAACTGTTGGGATCCGGCGACGCGTATCGAGGAAATGGACGGTTTCGGCGTCGGCGTTCAAGTGCTGTCGACAGTGCCGGTGATGTTCAGCTATTGGGCGAAGGCAGCTGACGGGCTTGAGATATCGAAGTTCCTTAACGACCACATCGCAGATATCGTAACGGAGTTTCCTTTGCGTTTTGTCGGACTCGGAACTGTTCCGCTACAGGAGACAAAACTCGCGATCGAGGAACTGGAACGCTGCAAACAGATCGGGCTCGCTGGCGTGCAGATCGGCACAAATGTAAATCAATTAAATCTTGGCGAGCCGCAGTTCTTTGATTTTTTCAAGGCATGCGAAGAGCTTTCAATGGCCGTTTTCGTTCACCCTTGGGAAATGATGGGGGAGGCTGATATGCAGAAATATTGGCTGCCGTGGCTTGTTGGTATGCCGGCCGAAACATCTCGGGCGATCTGTTCGCTGATATTTTCGGGCGTGCTGGAAAAATGTCCTGAACTACGCGTTTGTTTTGCTCACGGCGGCGGTTCGTTTCCGGCGACCATCGGCCGCATCGAACATGGGTTCGAAGTTCGGCCCGATCTTTTCCAGGACAATTTGCACGATCCGCGCAAATATTTTGACCGAATGTATTTCGATTCGCTCGTTCACGAACCTGCGATGCTTGGACATTTGATCTCGCTTGCCGGTGCGGAACACGTAATGCTCGGCACGGATTACCCGTTCCCGCTCGGCGAACTCGAACCGGGTAAGCTGATCGAATCAATGCAATTCGACGGCGCGACGAAAGCCACGCTGTTTCATGCCGCAGCAGCAAAATGGCTTGGGGTAGATGTAGCTGATCTTACGAGCGTTTAGGTTTGTGAAACCTTCTCGAAATGAATAGCGCAAGCAGGAATGGTGAACCCAGAATGACGATCAACGCATTAATAAGTGCCATCCCGGAAAACAGAACAAATGACGAAAGCCGCCTTTCTCGATTGCTTTCGATAAAGCGGCTCGGACAGTTTGGTAATACTATGTGCCCCATTGTTGATATCCTCGCTCCTAATCGGAATTCAGATCTGCTATGACTGTATTTATCACAGCAGGTAACAATTGACAACATTTAGGGTCAGATAGCAATGATCGAACAAGGACGGCCTCAAAGCTCTCCGTATGGAAGGCAGATTTTGAATTTTAAACCGTAGCTGATTCAATAGTCGTTTAGATCAGGTCATTCGATGGAAAACCCAATTAACATCGCACAAACTATTGAAAATGCAGCGGAATTGGATCGCTGCGATGCACTCGCCGGCTTTCGGGATCGCTTTGTTTTGCCAACATTTGAAGGTAGAGATGCGATCTACCTCACGGGCAATTCGCTCGGTCTCCAACCAAACACTGCACGAGCGTACATCGAACAGGAATTGGACGATTGGGCTCGGCTCGGGGTCGAAGGCCATCTTCACGCACGGCATCCGTGGCTTCCCTATCACGAATTCGTGACCGAATCGTTAGCTCGTGTCGTCGGCGCAAAACCGATCGAGGTCGTAGCGATGAATTCGCTGACGGTGAACCTGCATTTACTGATGGTCTCTTTTTATCGACCAACTGCCGAACGCTTCAAGATCGTGATCGAAAAAGGCGCGTTTCCTTCGGATCAATATGCGGTCGAATCGCAGCTAGAGTTTCATGGTCATTATAGCTCCCCTCCTTACAAAGGAGGGGTGGACGCCGCTTTGGGCGGACGGGGTGGTTCTCTATTGGAACTTAAGCCTCGCGAAGGCGAAACCACACTCCGCACCGAAGACATTCTCGAAACCATCGAACGCGAGGGCGACCATATAGCACTGATCATGCTCGGAGGCGTGAATTACTACACCGGGCAGGCGTTCGATATGCGGGCGATCACCGAGGCCGGACACCGCAAAGGCTGTGTCGTCGGATTCGATCTCGCCCATGCCGCTGGAAATCTCGAATTGAAGCTGCATGAATGGAATGTCGATTTTGCAGCGTGGTGTTCGTATAAATATCTGAACGCGGGACCTGGCGGCATCGCTGGAGTCTTCGTTCATGAACGCCATGCTCGTTCGTTCGATCTGCCAAGGTTTGCCGGCTGGTGGGGACACGACAAGGAAACGCGTTTCCTAATGGGCCCGGATTTCAAACCGCTCGCGGGTGCCGAAGGCTGGCAGCTTTCTAATCCGCCGATCTTTCAGCTCGCGGCCCTTCGTGCTTCGCTCGAACTTTTTGACGAAGCGACAATGCCCGCACTTCGCGAAAAGTCAGTAAAGCTGACCGGCTATCTCGAATCGCTGCTAAAACAGATCGAAACCGACCGCATCGAAATAATTACACCAAGCGACCCCGACGCCCGCGGCTGCCAGCTTTCGATCCGCGTAAAGGCAGAAACACGACCGGTAGGGAGTGTGCCCGCTTCAAGTAAAGCCTTGTTCGATGAGCTTACAAATCAAGGAGTTATCGCAGACTGGCGCGAACCCGACGTGATCCGCGTCGCACCGGTGCCTCTCTACAACACATTCGCAGACGTAAGTAGATTTGCCCAAATACTCGCCGAATGCTTGAATTGAATTGTTAATTGTTCATTGGCCGATTGTTAATTGGTAGATATATTCCCCAATTTACAATCGTTCAATTTACAATGAACAATTCGCTCTAAAATGTCGCAACACAAAAATATTTCTATCATCGGTGCCGGGTTAGCAGGGTCGCTGTTGTCGATTTATCTTGCTCGTCGCGGGTTCGGTGTAACTGTGTTCGAAGCCCGCGGCGACATGCGGAAGGAAACGGTCGCGGCCGGGCGTTCGATAAATCTTGCTCTTTCCGATCGCGGTATTGCCGCACTTCGCGAGGTCGGCATGGACGAATATATGCTGAACGAAGCGGTGCCGATGCACGGGCGGATGATCCATTCGGTATCGGGCGAGACGAAACTATTGCCCTACAGCGGCCGCGAAGGCGAATACATAAATTCCGTCTCACGTTCGGGCCTGAATATCGCTCTGATCAACGAGGCGGAAAAACATCCGAATGTGCAATTCGTGTTCAACGAACGCTGCGTTGATCTTGATATAAAGTCGGGAGAGGCGATGTTTGCGAGCGGCCGCACGATGCGTTCCGATACTGTGATAGCGACCGACGGCGCCGGTTCACCCGTCCGCCAAGCGATGCAGAAGCAAGTGCCGGATTTTCGATTCTCGTCAGTCTTTCTCGACCACGGTTATAAGGAACTTCACATTCCTCCGGGACCGAACGGAGAGTACTTCCTCGAAAAAAACGTTTTACACATTTGGCCGCGGCATCAGTTCATGATGATCGCACTGCCAAACTTCGACGGCAGTTTCACATGCACGCTTTTTTTAGAAAAGTCGGAATTGGAAGCTCTTGATACGGGTGACAAAGTGCTTGAGTTTTTTAAGCGAGAATTCGCCAATGCGGTACCCTATATGCCTTCGCTTGTCGAAGATTTCTTCGCAAATCCAACCGGTGAACTCGGCACACTAAAGTGCTGGCCGTGGCATTTCGAAGGCAAGGTTTTGCTCCTGGGAGATTCGGCCCATGCGATGGTCCCTTTCTACGGCCAGGGAATGAATTGTGCATTCGAAGACGTCCGCACGCTCGACGGACTCTTGTCAGAACCGGGAGCGATAGCGACTGGGGCAGTACCAGATTGGGAAACCATCTTTCAAAAGTACTCTTCGATGCGTAAGCCAAACACCGATGCCATACAGGACATGGCACAAGAGAACTTTTACGAAATGCGTGACGCCACCGCCGATCCTGTATTCCAACGCAAACGCGAACTCGAAACAAAGCTTGAGCAGACCTATCCTGATTATTTCTCAAAATACTCAATGGTCACCTTCCGCGAAGACCTGCCGTATTCCGTCGCCAAAGCGAAAGGAAATGCTCAGGACGCATTACTGATGAAGCTCTGTCGAGATAAAGATGAGTTCTCATCTTTGAAGCTGGATGAAGTGATGAGAAGAATAAAACTTGGAAACTGAAGAGAAACAAATCGACATCTACGATCTACTGGATTCTATCGAACAGAAACCAGCGATTTACCTTGGGGAGAAGTCACTTAGCTTGCTCCGAGCATTCATCGATGGTTATCTATTCGCCGCCAGACGATCCCTACTGAGGCCGAACGGCTTTTTTGACTTTCATGAATGGGTAGCACTTCGACTGGGATACTTTGAATCGACATCCGGCTACGTCAACATGATTTTGAAGTCAGAAATGGGCGATGAAACTAAAGGTTTCGATCGCTTCTTTCAACTCTGGCACGACTTTAGAAATAGGAAAAGCCGTACTATTTATGAGGCTATTCGATGTACTATGGCAATCGCTGTTTCTCAGCGACGTCTCGATACTGGTGAGGTCGAAGAAATGGATTCCAATCTTATTCAAGTTGTTAAATACACCGATGACAATGCAGGTTTCCTAAAGTATGTGACATCTGATGGAGTGATAAACGAAAAATACGTTAAGGATCTTGATAGGGTCTTCTGGTTAGCAGATGCATATGGGTTTGAGATTGACGAGAGTGCCTGGCAAAAGGTAGGTGATTGACAAGATGGCAATCGACATTTCCATTCCCCTTAAGTTTGGCGGGCCGCAGCCGAATGCATACGGCGTTGACGCGGCGTCGGCGAAGTCGCTCGGAGACACGCGAATCGGTTCGGGCGTAAATTTTGACGAATACACGTTCACGCCGCACTGCAACGGCACGCACACGGAATGTGTCGGGCATATATCACATGAACGCATCTCGGTTCGAAATTGTTTGAAAGACGTGATCGTCCCGGCGGTTTTGATCTCCGTCGAACCGGAAGATTTGTCAGAACCGCCTGCTCCCCTCCTGCCCGAGGTCGGGTGGCCGAAGGCCGGGGTGGAGGGAGCAGCGGGCGGCCAGTTCGCTGGCGACAAGATCATCTCGGCCGAATCTTTGCGACGCGGCCTAACAGACGGCTCGACAGCGAAGGCTCTGATAGTTCGCACACTGCCGAACGACGACCGCAAGCTTACTGCCGTCTATAACGAGGAAAATATTCCGCCGTATTTTACCGCCGACGCGATGCAATTGATCGTCGATTCCGGCTTCACGCATTTGCTCTGCGATCTGCCATCGATCGACCGCATCTACGACGAAGGAAAACTTATAAATCACCGGATCTTTTGGAATGTTGAGAAAGGAAGTTTTGAAACGAATCCGCACACCCGGATCAATTCAACCATCACCGAATTGATCTACGTTCCGAACGAAGTGGCCGATGGCGAGTATCTTCTAAACCTTCAGATCGCCCCGTTCGAGACCGACTCCGCCCCAAGCCGGCCTATCCTTCTTGAGAAAATTGAACCGCTGAGTCGCAGAGACGCCGAGTAAAATTAAACGGTGAAGAGGGGGCCGGACATAATCAGTTCTTCATCACTATAATCTCTGCGTCTTTGCGTCTCAGCGGTGAAAACTAACTGACCGCATGTTCGAGTGCCTTTTTTAGATCCGTGAACTTAAATTCATAACCCGCATCTTTCAGACGTTTTGGGATCACTTTAGTTGAGTCGAGCAACAGAGCGTCGCCCATTTCGCCGAAGACCATGTGGACAGCGAACTCCGGCAGCGGCAGAAATGTCGGCCGGTAAAGCACGCTGCCGAGCGTTTTCGTAAATTCTTCGTTCGTCACCGGATTCGGCGAAACGATGTTGACCGCTCCGCGAACATCTTCTTTTTCGAGAATAAAATTGATGATCCCAACGACGTCATCCAACGAGACCCAGCTCATCCACTGCTTTCCGTCGCCGACAACACCGCCGACCCCGAACTTAAAGGGCGTCAACATCGTCGCAAGCGCACCGCCGTCTTTTGAAAGGACGATTCCCGTTCGCAGCAAGACGGTTCGAATCCCGAGGTCTTCGGCGCGCCGCGATTCGGCTTCCCATTCTTTTGTCGTCGTCGCAAGAAAAGTTGTCCCGGCCGGCGAAGCTTCGGTCATCTCTTCGCTGCCGCGGTCGCCGTAAAATCCCATCGCCGACCCCGCGATGAACAACTTCGGCTTGTTTTCTAATTTCGCAAACGCCTCGATCATCGTCCGCGTGCCAAAAACGCGACTGTCTCTGATCGCCTTCTTCTTGTCCTCGGTCCAACGCAGCCCCGCGATGTTCTCGCCCGCTAGATGTATGGCCGCGTCAAGCCCCTCAAGCCGCGGAAGATCTTCATCGGCAAAACCCGTTTCAGCGTTCCATTGAATGTGCGCGTCGTCCTTCGCCTCGCTCCGCGAAGCAAGCAACATCTCGTAACCCTTCTTCTTGAAAGTCTCCTGCAGCGCCTTCCCGATCAGCCCACTGGCTCCGGTGATTAGAATTTTCATAAGGTTCAGTCCATAAGCCGGTTCGCGATGTCCATACTTTTATGAAGAATGCGAACAATTTCGATCTCATTCGGCGATATCGCTCGGTAAAACACAATGTGAGAATTCACTCTCGAAAAGTAGTACTGTTTCCCTAGATGAGAAAATACTCTACCCCGGTCAGGCTTTGCGGCAAGATGTTCGATCTCGGCGATTATCTGTCTGTAATACGTGTCAGCTTGTTCGAGCGACCAATTTTCAAAGGTGTAATGCCAAATGGAATCAATATCCCGATCGGCCTTTGCCGAAAATCTGTGTTTCATTTGTCACCGTATTTTAGGTGAAGTTCCTTCAGCCTTTCGTCAGGATCAAACTCAATAAACCCGGACCTCTCGCCTTCCTCAAGAGCCTCAAGTAATCGATCTTTTTTTCTTTGCTCTTCTTCGAACATCCTCAATGCCGCTCTAACGACCTCACTCGCAGAAGCAAAGCGCCCCGATTCTAATTGTTCGCCAATGAAGGACTCGAAATGGTCGCCGATCAAAACTGATGTATTCTTAGCCATAACCCCTTATACCAATTCTTGGTATGTCAGTCAATATTTGTTCTCGCGCAGTTTATTCTTCACTAGATCAACAAGCTGCCGCATTTCGCGTTCGGTAAGCTGCAGGTTAAACGGCAGCATTCCGTTGCCGCCTTCGGCGATCTGCAGGTAGATGTCTTGTTCGTTGATCTTTTTGAACTCACCGGTTCGAAGTGACGGGACGACAGTGCCGTCGTCGAGCGTGCGGCCTTCGCCTTCGGGGCCGTGGCAGATGGCACAGTTTTGGCGAAAGAGTGAGGCTTCGTATTCACGGCTTTCGGTGATCGAATACGTCTGGGGACCGGACGTAAAACACGCCGCAAAGCCGAAAACAGCGAAGGCAGAAATTACAAAAAGCTTTACGCGAAACATCACAACTTAAGTCTCACGCAAAGCCCTTCGAATCGCAATCCTTTCGAGATGAACATCGCTTAGAAGAGAAATTAGCAAGCCTATTTCCCTTCGATCTCTTTGCGGAGCGTAAGCTTCGAGATCTTTCCCGTGTTGCCGATCGGCAAAGCATCGCGGAATTCAACATAACGCGGATATTTATTCGCCGCGAACTGAGTCTTACACCAATCAATAAAGGCTGCATCGGAAAGCTGCTGGCCTTCTTTTAGAACGACATATGCCTTTACCTCTTCGCCCATCTTGTCGTCCGGCACGCCGATAACCGCAACGAGCGAAACCGCCGGATGCGTCATAATTATCTCTTCGAGCTCGCGCGGATAAATATTATAGCCGCCGCGGAGGATCATATCCTTTGTGCGGTCAACGATCGCCAGATATCCTTCGTCATCCATAATCCCGATGTCGCCCGAATGAAACCAACCGTTCTTGAACGCGTCGGCCGTCGCTTCGGGCCGTTTATAGTAGCCCTTCATCACATTGGTGCCGCGGATAATGACCTCGCCGCGTTCGCCTCGGGGCACCTCGACGTCGTTCTCGTCAACGCATTTGATCTCGACACCCGCTATTGCCTGGCCGACAGTTCCCGGTTTCGAAGGCCTTTCAAAATGATTAAAACACGCGAGCGGCGATGTCTCAGAAAGCCCGTAGCCTTCAAGCACGCGGACCCCAAACTTATCTTCGAAAGCCTTCATCACTTCGACCGGCATCGGCGCACCGCCCGAGGTGCAGACCTTCATATTCTCTTTCACGCCGCGGATGTCGTAACCCGTTTCATCGGCAAATTTGAGCAATGCCCAGTACATCGTCGGCACTCCAACCCAAAAATTCACCTTTTCCTTGACCATCGTATCGAGCGTCGATTGCGGCTCGAACCGCGGCAAAAGCACGATCCGATTGCCGCCGTAAATGTTCGTATTCATCTGAACCGTCTGTCCGGTCGTATGGAAAAGCGGCAGCGTGATCAGCACGGTCTTTTGCGGTTCCAACGTAAAATCGAGCATCGGCAGATGGATCAAATACGTCGTCGTCGAATTTGAAACAAGGTTCAGATGCGTCAGTTCTGCTCCCTTCGGTTGACCGGTCGTGCCCGACGTGTAAAGGATCGCACACGTGTCGTCCGGCGCGGTCGGGAACGTTTCGAAATTGTCCGATTGCGGAAATATCGTCTGCCCGAGCGTTGCGTGGCCTTTGATCGGCGAAGGCGCCGCCGGATCCTTGGTCATCACGATCATGTGCTCGCACGTCTCGACCTTATCGAAAGCTTCCTTCGTGCTCTTGCCCATCGGAAGGTCGTCAGTTCCCTCGAAAACAAACACCGCTTTCGCGTCCGAATCGCGCAGCTGATATTCGATCTCGCGCGGAGTGAACAAAACACATATCGGAACGACCACAGCACCTGCTTTCAATATCCCGTAATACACGATCGGAAAATACGGCAGGTTCGGGCAGTTGAGCGCAACCTTATCGCCATGCCCGATGCCCATCGCGGTCAAAGCGTTCGCGACCTTGTTCGACATCGCGTCGAGTTGTCCGTAGGTCATCCGCGTGTCGCCAAAGACGATAGCTTCTTTCTGCGGGGCAAGCCTCGCATGATGCGAGACCATCGAAGCCAGATTCAGAGTCGTAACATTGCTCATATCGGGTTGTATCCTGAAAAACTGCTATTTTCGGTAACGGGATGTGTTCGTTATTTTGCCACAGCCTGCGCTGATTAGAAAACGGCAGAGGCGATTTCAGACCGATGCTTCGATGGTACCCGCGGCATTAAAGTCGATCTTCGGGCTCGAACGGATCTCCGAACCAACACTTTGGATCGAGTGTTTTTGAAATTCAGGCTTCTGCTCCGGATGATCGTTTCGATAGTGTCCGCCGCGAGATTCCTCACGCCACAGGGCCGCACGCGAAACAAGCAACGCAAGTGTCACAAAGTTTCGCGAAGACGTACTGAGGTTTGATCCCTCGATCTGTTCGAATTCCTTTTTCGCACGACGCAGCGAATCACGATCCCGCAAGATCCCGACGCGTTCCCACATCACACGCTTAACACGCTTGCGGACAGCGGTTGCTATTGCGGATTGCGAATCGCGGATTGCGGATTCGGCAGCGAAATCATTTGATCTCAGATCTGAAATTTGAAATTCGAAATTGTCTTCCGCTGCCGCTTTCCCGGCCCTTGCACCCCAGACCAAGCCTTCGAGCAATGAATTTGATGCTAAGCGGTTCGCACCGTGTACTCCCGTACAAGTAACTTCGCCAGCGGCATAAAGCCCCGGAACTGTCGTGCGTCCCCACAAATCAGTCCGTACGCCGCCCATGCAATAGTGCGAAGCGGGCGAGACCGGAAGCTGCGCCTCAGCGATATTCAGCCCGAACTGCAAACAAACTTCATTGATCTTCGGGAACCGATGACGCAGAAAATCGCCATCGAGCATGGTCATATCAAGATAGACGTACCGCGAACCGGTCCGCCGCATTTCGGCGACCATCGACCGCGAAACAATGTCGCGCGGTGCGAGTTCCAAACGTTCGTCGTAGCGGCCCATGAACTGTTCTCCGTTCACGTTTCGCAAGACGCCGCCCTCGCCGCGCATCGCTTCGGACAGAAGAAAACGCGGTGCTCCTTCGATGCTCAAAGCCGTCGGATGGAATTGAATAAATTCCATATCAGCCATCTCGGCGCCCGCGAAATATGCCATCGCCATTCCGTCACCAGTCGCGACTGGCGGATTTGTCGTGTGCTGATAAAGCTGGCCGGCCCCGCCCGTGCAAAGTATCACCCCTTTGGCGAAAACGTCACGCGGGCTTCGCAGGATCGGGTCCAAATATCTGACCCCGATACATCGGCCGTCGCGAACGATCAACTGCTCAGTATTCGCAAATGGCAATAGGCTGATGGACTTTTCCTGGCGTGCTCTCGCGATCAGCGAACGTACGAATTCAGCACCGGTCGAATCGCCGTGTGCGTGCAAAATTCGCCGACGCGAATGCGCCGCCTCTTGCGTAAATACAAGATTGCCACCTTCTTTATCGAACTCAGTTCCCCATTCGATCAGCTCCTTGATGTAACGCGTGCCTTCGTTTACCAGCACTTCGACCGCAGGCTCATCGCAAAGCCCGGCACCGGCGACCAGCGTGTCGCCTTCATGCAGATCGGCGTCGTCATCATCCGAAAGGACAACGGCGACGCCGCCTTGAGCATATTCTGTATTCGATTCGCTCGCCTTATCTTTCGTCAGAACGGTCACATTCGCACCACTCGACGCAAGAGCGATCGCGGCCCGAAGACCCGCGACCCCGCTGCCAATGACGATGAAGTCCGTAACCTGAGACATTACGGAAATTATAGATGAGAAAAGGGTTAGTTGTAAGCGGAAAGTTGAAGGTGAGAAATGATAGGTAACAAATGATAGATGAGAAATGATAAATGATAGATAAGAAATTCCCTGCCCACCGAGCTCATTAGAATCTAATATCTTTCATTTATCATCTATCATTTATCATTCACCACTTACGCAGTGCCATGGTGTTCGGTCGCCGAATAAAGCTCGCTGTAGGCACCTTTGCGCAGGTTGATCCCGTATTCGACGTAAGCTTTCAGCGCCGAGATCATGTGCGACCAACCCATGCAGTTCAGATACGAGCTGTTCAGATCGTCCTGTGTTTCGCGCCAGCCGCTTTCGCTGATACGCACGATAGTCTCATCGCCCACTGCATCAAACTCCATCCGTACGTGCGTATCCAACCCCTTCGCACCTTCCCAGCCGAGTTCGATCAGTTCATCCTTCTTCATCGTTTTAACCACGACCGGAAACTTCATCTTGTCGTCACCCGGATTATCGGCGAACGCCCATTCGACCGTCGTGCCTTCATCAAGCGGTGCGCTCGCTCCGCCATTCGTAAAATAGCCGCTCAGCTTCTTCGGATCGTAAACCGCATCAAAAACTTCTGCGACCGGTTTCTGTATCTTCGTCTGTACTTTGAATTTCAATTCCATTTTCTTGTCTCCAGTTTTTTTCGCCACGAATTCACGAATCAGAAAATATTAGTGCATTCGTGGCCGCTTCATTGCATGGAATGACAACTATATGTTATATTTTTATAACATGTCAAGAGCAAAAAAAGAAGATCTCGTTTACAAGGCATTGGCCGATAGCCGCCGCCGCGAGATCCTCGATCTCTTGAAGGACGAACCCATGACCACCGGCGACATCTGCGACCACTTCAAAAAGATCGACCGCTGCACCGTAATGCAGCACCTCGGCGTACTCGAAAAAGCCGGCCTGCTCATCACACAAAAAAAGGGACGCTTCAGGTGGAACTACCTGAACGCCGTCCCTATACGCAACATCTACGACCGCTGGATCAACAAATACACGACCCACTCGGTCGAGATCCTTAGCCGTTTGAGTTCTGACCTGGAAACAGACTAGACGCCTTCGCCGATGGAAGTCGCGTGGTCTGGAGGGCGACTATCTGCCAGCGGCCGTCGCGTTTTACAAAGACCGCAGTGTAACGCATTGCCAAAGGCTGCATTTTCGTCTCAACAACAGGAACTACAAATTCCATCTTCGTCAGCGCAGTTACAACCGCGACCTCGCCGAATATTTTCAAACCAACATCTTCATTCGCTACCGATGTCGTTCTAAGATTCGGATTAGGTTTGAGCACTTCCAGCTCTTCTTTCTTCCCGCGGACCGAACCGTCGAACGCCGTTATCACCATATCATCGGCAAAAAGCTGTTCGAGCGCTTTCGTATCGCGGTCACGCACCGCATCCGCCCAAACCGCCAGCGTCGCCATCACCTCGCCCGCCGACTTCCGCTGCTCCGCCGTGACCGCCTGAGCCTCCGCCGAAACCACAAACCCCAACACAACCCAAACACCAACCAAAACCGTTCGTTTCATAAACCCAAATTATGCGTTAGAGGAATTTTATTGTAACAAATTCAAGTTAAACA
>CAZXTS010000039.1:2820-17712 GCA_964643745.1 uncultured Chloracidobacterium sp. | reverse complement strand
GACGGCTACAAGAGTTTCAGTAAAATATTCGGTATTTCGTTGCGGGGCGGCCCCAAAACCGGTCGGCAGCGGAACAGAGAAGGGCGACGACCGGGAAACATATAACTCGTCTTTGCCCTTCTCGCCTTTTTTGCATCGTGGACGCTGGCATTGGTGCGAATTTTTGGCTGATTTTCTCAAAAAGCCCGTGAATACAGGGTTTTGTGTGGATTTGGTAGAATTCTATCTCGCGATCTAACAGAAATTGTTGAGAACCTGAGAGAAATTATTCGGAACCTGAGTGAAATTATTGCGAACCTGAGAGAAATTATTGCGAACCTGAAAGAAATTATTGCGAACCTGAGCGAAATTATTGCGAACCTGAGAGAAATTATTGCGAACCTGAGCGAAATTATTCGGAACCTGAGCGAAATTATTGCGAACCTGAGAGAAATTATTGCGAACCTGAGAGAAATTATTCGGAACCTGAAAGAAATTATTCGGAACCTGAATGAAATTATTCCGAGCCTGAGCGAAATTATTTGGAACCTGAATGAAATTATTCCGAACCTGAGAGAAATTATTTAAAATATTTTTCAACTTTTGGCAAAAGATCGTCAAATCCTTCGTCGTTTTTTCGTGCAAATTGCACAAGAAAAATTTAGAAGGAGACAATTTTATGCCCATACCTAGTAACTCTTACTTTCCATATTCATTGGCGGAGCGTGCTCTTTGGTTTCAGAATTTCGCAAATCAATTTGCTGCTATCGCAATCGCTTTGGGTTTTCAGATATCCGATATTGACCAGGTTAATGATGATAATGATGCGGTCCAATGGATGGCCCAGATCGCCGCGGCGGTGGCTGCGTTCGAAAAATCGCTGACCGCTTATCGAAAGGAGATGCTTGAAGCAAATCCGGGCAGCCCGGTGGTCGCTCTTCCGCCGCTGCCGACCTATCCGGCTCCGGTCCCGGCTGTCGATCCCGGCATCTTTGCACGATTGATAGCTCTGGTCGAACGGATCCGATCTGCTACGGATTATACGAAGGAAGACGGCGAACTGCTCGGCATAGTCCCGGCGAAACCAGCCGAGATCGCACCAAACGACCTGCAACCCGATCCTTCGATCCGAGCACTTCCGGGCAACGTTCTTGAGGTCACTTTCAAACGCGGAAAGACCGAAGGCATTACGGTCGATATCGAGCTTGACAACTCAGGGACCTGGGAACACGCCGGCAAGTTCTTCAAATCACCCGGCGAGATAAACATTCCGCAAAACCTTCAGGCGACCGCACGAAGCGTAAAAGTTCGGGCCAGATACTTGCTCGATAACACCGCCGTCGGGCAGTATTCCGAAATTGATCTCGTTTCAACCATGCCGTAATAAAGGCAAATTAAAACCCTTCAGCCCGGGCCAAAACGCTCGGGCTTTTTTTGGTCAAAACAGATCGTTCAGGCCTTCGTCGAGCGAGACGGCGGGTTTCCAGCCGAGTTCGTGGGTTATCAGTTTTAGGTCTGTGACGTAATTCATCGGCGAAGGGGCGGGAATTTGGGTTTCTTCGTCGATCACGGCTTGGAGGCCGGAGACCTCTTCCATCTTTTCGACCAATTCCTTTAACGAAAGCGCGTTTTTCGGGCCGCCGCCGAGGTTATAAAGGCCGTGGCGAATGACGGATTCGGCGAATTCGCGGCAGGCAGCGGCGAGATCGTCAACGTGCAGAATGTCGCGTCGGGGCGAACCTCCGCCGGGCAACGCGAGCCGCTCGCCGAAGTTTATCGCGTCGGCAAAATGGCCTACGAAATTCGGCGTGGTTCCCTCGGTTTTCGGCGCGTAAACGGTCGAAAGGCGGAAAATGCAAGACCGAAAGCCGTTTTGCTGCGCGTAATATTCGACATAGCGTTCGGCGATCAGCTTTGACCATTCGAGCGCCGTCTGGCCGGAATAAACGGTCGGACATGTTTCCGGAACTTCCGCGAAATTATCGGCAAAACGTCCGTAAACATCCTTCGTCGAAGCAAAAATGAACGCGGCGTCCTTTTTTACATTGCGGAGAAGGTTTATCGTGCCCTCAACGTTTGTCAGGAACACCTGCTCGGCGGCTTCGGGCGATTTATCAAGATGCGCCGCGAGGTGAATTATCAGGTCGTAATCCGCCGCTTTTTGAACATCCTGGACATTCAACACGTCGAGCCCGGAGGAACGCGAAAAGTCGTCCGCCTCGAAGCTCTCGCGAATGTGCGTGCCAAGATATCCGCTCCCGCCCGTTACAAGTGTTTTCATACCTTTAATTTATTGGACATTAACCGGCCAAAACAATTAGAATTTTACAGGGCAACCGCGTTTATCAGAAACCTGTCTTAATTCCTTCGCAAGTTTAAAATGCCCGAAAATCTGTCAACACGCAGTTCACGCTCGAAAATGCCGCCAAAAGGCTGGGTACGCGCTCGGCGTGTGTCTTCGTTTCAGGCCCCAAAAGGGCCGCTGTGGCGACGATTTCTCGGAAAGGTTTTTAATTATTGGACGCTGGCCGGATCGCTTTTAGTCTTTTTAGCCGTGTTTTTGACGCTCGGTTATTATTGGTTCGAATTTTCCGACCGCATCGACCGGCGTCTGCTTAGCGGCGATGTGTTCACCGCGTCGGCAGGCATTTATTCTGCACCAAAAACGCTGCGAAAGGGCGAAGCGATCACACAGCAAGGCTTGCTCGATTATTTGAAGTCGGCGGGCTACGTCGATCGAAACGTAAAAGCCGACCACACCCGCAGCCGGTTTTCTGTCACCGAAGCCGGACTGATCATCGAACCGGGCATCACGGGAACGATCGACGGACAGAAAGTTTTTCCCGAACTGGTCGTTAAATTCGCGAAGGACGGGAAAACCGTCGCGTCGATCACAGATCAAACGGCTGCTGCGGAGATAGATAATGCTCAACTGGAACCGCGGATCCTGAGCACAATTGCCGCAGAGGGCGACGGACGACGAAAAACGGTCGCGTTCGCCGATCTGCCGCAGGGATTGGTCAAGGCGATAATCGTGACGGAAGACCGCGCGTTCTTCGAGCATTATGGCGTGAACCTTCGCGGAATCGCACGCGCGCTTTGGAGCAGATACGAGGGCGAAGAGAATTCGGCTCTAGCAAATCAGGGCGGTTCGTCGATCACACAGCAATTGGTTAAGAATCTAATGCTGACACGCGACCCAACGTGGGAACGGAAGATCACCGAAGCGTATATGTCGATAATCCTCGAAACACGTTTGAGCAAGGAAGAGATCTTTACGCTGTATGTAAACCAGATCTATCTCGGGCAACAGGCGGGCGTTTCGATCTATGGCGTTGGCGAGGCGGCGAATATTTATTTTGGGAAGGATGTTTCGCAACTAACGCTTGCCGAATCGGCGTTCATCGCCGGAATTGTCCGCAGCCCGAACCGATACGGGCCGTACAAGAATCCGGAAAAAGTAACAGAACGGCGGAATCAGGTCTTGATATCAATGCTCGAAGCGGGTGAGATCACGCCTGCAGAATACGAAGCGGCGAGGAACACACCGTTCGAATTGAAACAGATAACAAGCAAGCAAGACCTGCAGGGAATGCCTTATTTTTCGCAGTATGTCGTCGATACATTGCCAAGCATAGTGAGCGACCCGGACGCCTTGCAGCACTTGCGGGTTTATACGTCGATCGACCCGGACCTGCAGCGGATCGCGTATGAGACGGTCGTAAAGCGTCTGGAGCGATTAGACAAATATTTTCCAAAGCAAAAGCCCGGCAATCTTAATGCATCGCTCGTCGCAATGCGGCCGAAGACCGGCGAGATAGTGGCGATGGTCGGAGGACGCGATTATTTGGAAACACAGTTCAACCGTGCTACAAGCGCGATGCGACAGCCTGGATCGGTCTTTAAACCCTTCGTTTATGCAGCGGCGATAAATTCCGCATACGACACTGCTTCGCGCGTTTTTACTGCGGCAACAGTTTTGAAGGACGAAAAGAAGATCTTTACGTCAGGCCGCGACAGCTATGCGCCAAATAATTTCGGCGATACGTTTTCGAATAAAGAAACTACGCTTCGCGATGCTCTCGTTAAAAGCAAGAACACGATCGCCGTAGATGTCGGAATGCAGGTGAACATCGGGCGCGTAATGAATCTGGCACACAAAGCGGGAATGCCGAAGGTCGAAACTGCTTATCCATCAATGGCGCTCGGAACAGCAGAAGCAACGCCGCTGAATATGGCGACGGCTTATACGACGTTTGCTAATCTTGGCGAACGCGTTCTGCCGAGGCCGATCGTACGCGTGACGGCAGGCGATGGCACTGTAAAGCAGCAGCCGGGACCTGACCGCAAGGAAGTTATCCGGCCAGATGTTGCTTACATTATGAACGACATAATGAAGGACATCGTGAACCGTGGAACGGCTGCGCAAGTTCAAGGTTGGGGACTTCGAAATGTTGCCGGTAAAAAGGCGTTCGCCGGAAAGACCGGCACTTCGCGCGATGGTTGGTTTGCTGGATTCACGCCAGAATTGGTCGTGGTCGTTTACGTTGGCTTTGACGACAATGACGATCTGGGAATGAAGGGAAGTGATTCGGCAATGCCGATCTGGGCTGATTTTATGAAAGCCGCACTTGATCTTCACCCGGAATGGAACAGCGATTGGCAAATGCCGGCCGGTATTCGAAAGGCCGAGATCGATATTAGGAACGGTTCGCTTATCCGCGAGCTCGATGGAGTTGAAACATTGCCGGCGGCAAACGCTAGTCCAACACCGTCTCCTTCGCCGACGTACGATCCGGCGATCGACGATCCGGACTGGGCTGTTGAACAAGACCCCGAAGTGCCGCAGATATTTGTAACAGATGTGCCGCCAGAATTTCGGCGTATAGAATTATTTGTCGCTGGCACCATTCCGAATCGTATGTTGCTAACAGAGGAACAAATGTCTGCGAGCGTGCCTGTCGATGACGCGAGAGACGGATCGGTTGATCAGACATGGCAGGATCTTAGTGAGAACAGCAATTCCGTTTCGAGATCGCCGGCCCCTAACGATGACCGACCGGATCGGCAGTCCGCTTCTGCCGTGATACGTGTTTCCGTGATCGTATGTAAAAGGTCCGGATTAAGAGTTTCCGCTCGGTGTCCGGAACACGAAGCCAGGACCTTCGAAGAGGGTAAAGAGCCGCGCGAATTTTGCGCCTTTCACAGGTGAAGACGTGGGAGTGTCACCGAGCTATCTCCTTCCTAAAGATTCAAATAACAGGTACCAGGATCATTTGCACACGCCGGTTACGAGCACGATTTGCGTTGGTCGTATTCGGAGCGACCGGAATGCTCGCGCCCATTCCGCGAGGTTCGAGACGTTCGTTTTGAACACCGAATTCCGAAAGTCGATCAGCGATGGCCTTTGAACGCTGTTGCGTAAGTGATTCCAGTTCGCCATTGTCGCCTCGGTCATCGGTGTGCGATTCGATCGTGACTCGGTAGTCAGGATGGTTGGCAAGGAGTTCGCCGATCGCAAGCAATTTTTGATCGGAGGTCGGTGCAAAATTCGCAGATCTGATCGCTGACCAGAACGATTCGGGCAGCGTGACGACGACGCCCCGTTCGTTCTTCGTAACCGTTCCATAACGCCGGAGAGCAGCCATCAAAGCGGGCTGATTAGCGACTATCGACGCCTGCCGCTCATCTCGCTGACGTTGGGTCTCCGCTTCATGCTGCTGATTCTCATAGGCGGCCAAGCGCGCCTTCACATTGCTTGCTTCGACTTGAGTGCGGCCGAGTTCCTCTCGAAGTCTGCCATTTTCAGCACGAAGGTCACGGATCTGGTTTTGAAAATTTTGAACGTCACGCTGTGAAAGCTCTTTATCTCGAGTTTCAGCGGAAAGCTGTGAGCGAAAATCTTCGATCTGGCTCATTGCATCGGTCAGCTTGTCTTCCAGTTGACGCATTTCCGCATCGGTCCGCGTCTTTTCATTCCGAGCCTCACGCGACTCACGGCGGGTGATCGCGACCGATTCGGCCTTTACGGCAGTTGAGATCGCATTTCTTGCCGTAACGTCAACAGACTCTTCTTGACGGCCTGCCCGCCAAGCTTCTTCAGCATTCTGAACAAGAGCGACGGCATTGTCGAGTTCTTCTTTTGCGTCACGTTCGGCTCCGGCGAATCTGGCCAATGCGATCGCTTGATTGGCCTGCAATATTGTCGAAGGCGTTTTTGAATAATCAACTTCCGCGATCTCAGGTGTTCGTGAATCGCGGAAATAGTCGCTTGAATTTCCGAAATACTGAACCGCCGGAATGGTTTGGATCGTACGGCCGGAACGAGCTGTGCCGTTAAGGTTTTCAAGCATTATCTCCTGACTCGGGCGGCGAACCAAGAAATGGGGCTCAGCGGTGATGATCAACGAAAATGTTTGGAGCCGCGTTGTTACGGAGATCTTCGAATCGAACTCAAAGAAACCGCGACGCTTGATCTCACCAAGGTTATCGACTTGTCCCTCCGGAGATATCGCCCAAAGAACATATGTCGCATAACCACGGCCAAGTTCGAACGGCCTCGGCATTTTCGAGACCGAAAGTTCTATCTCAGTGCCATTACGGCTCGTCCGCTTGATCTTAGCGTCGCCCTTCATTCTTGGAAATCTTGTGGTTCCACGAAACGGAACAGAGACGATCTCGTCAAGAGGATACGTAATGGCAGTGGTCCTACGCGTAAAATCCGCCTGCGAAAAAACTTCAGACGTAAACGAGAAAAGAAAAATGATCGCGACAATACCTGAAAGGAATTTTGAATATGACATAGTGATATCGCTCCGAGAATTCGACTTAACTTGAAAGATGCCATATCAGCGAGTCCGGTTGCAAATTTTGCAGGCTTGGACTTACCGGAACAAACTAACGTATATTCAATAATTCGTTAGTTTGCAATGAATGATCTTAAACGTTTATTGAAATATGTCCGACCTCATTGGCCGGCTTTTTCGCTTGCGTTTGTTGCAATGCTATTGGTCGCCTTTTTTGAAACTGCGACGGGTGCATTGCTTATCCCCATATTTGACCAATTCATCCCAGGTCAAGGTCAGGAAACTAAAACTCTATTCGATATCCATAGCTTGATTCCGCGTGATGATTGGTATCGAGCTTGGTTGATAATTTCTCTACTACTTTTGTTTATCACCGTCGGGAAGGGCATAGCTGAATATTTTTCATCTTACTTGATGGCGAAGATCGGGCAATCGGTAGTTCTTGATCTGCGTCGGGAACTTTACGCACATATTCTAGGCCAGCCGGTCGCATTTTTTGAGAAGCACCGAACAAATTACTTAGTCTCGCGGCTCGTGGTAAGCTGTGCAGCGATCGAACAGGCCGTTACTGCGAATTTGCGTGACGTTCTTCGAGAGATACTAGTCTTGATCTTTTTGCTCGGAGCCGCATTTTATTTGAATTGGCGAATGATGCTTGGGGCTCTCATCGTTGGGCCGATCATCGCTTATATGACGACCCGTTTCAGCCGTTCGCTCCGCCGGCTTGCTGATGAAACATATGATGGGAACAAGCGACTGACTGATACGGCACAAGAAACAATTTCGAACAATACAATCGTAAAAGCCTATCGGGCAGAAGGACGTGAAAAGAAACGATTTGAAAACGTTGCGATGATCATCGCCCGTGCAAATCTTCGCTCAGGCCGAATCTCAGCGATCTCACCGCCGTCGATCGAATTCATTGGAGCATTGATGCTGCTTGCACTGTTCTACTTCGGTCTTCGTGAGATCAATGCCGATCGAATGCAGGCCGCACAATTCTTTGGATTTATTTACTTTCTCTTTCGCAGCTACGACCCGATGCGGAAGATCTCGCGCCAGCACAACGAGATCAACAAGGCGTTCGCGGCTGCGAAGGATATTTGGGATGTTTTAGATGAAAGCGAGGTTCTTCCGGAAAGCAAGAACGCCGTCGAATTGGAACCGCTTCGCGAAAGCATTGAACTAAAGAAGATTTCTTTCCATTATGGTAACGATCCGAAAAAGATAATCGATGATCTTTCGCTCGAGATCAAACGTGGATCAGTGGTCGCACTTGTCGGCGAAAGCGGCAGTGGAAAATCTAGCCTTACCAAGCTGATACAAAGACTTTATGATCCGACCGAGGGGGCAATCTTTTGGGACGGGGTCGATCTGCGAAATGCGAAACTCGGTTCGATACACAAAGAGATCGCTTTGGTTACGCAGGAAACAGTTCTGTTCAATGACACCGTTAGATACAACATTAGTTACGGCGACCCGGATGCCTCAGACGAAGCGGTCAAAGACGCGGCGCGCATTGCCTTTGCGGCCGAATTCATTGAAGAACTTCCAAACGGCTACGAGACGATGGTAGGTGAACGCGGATCCAGCCTGTCAGGCGGTCAACGCCAACGCATCGCCATCGCAAGAGCGGTCCTTGTTGATGCACCGGTCTTGATACTCGATGAAGCCACGTCCGCGCTTGATACAGAATCCGAACGGTTAGTTCAACAGGCGATCGACAACTTGATGCGGGATCGGACATCGATCGTGATCGCACACAGGCTCTCGACCGTGAGAAAAGCAGATCTGATCGTGGTGATGGATCGAGGCCGCATTGCTGAAACCGGATCGCATGACGAACTGATCGCCCTTGATGGAAAATACAAGCGGCTTTACGATCTGCAATTTGCAGATGACACAGTTTCATCTCGCGACAGCGAGTAATTTGGAGATATTTTATGAGATCAATGACCGGTTTTGGCCGCGGTTCGGTAAATCTTGAAGGATCGTCGGTTTCGGTTGAACTGAAAAGTGTGAACAACCGCTTTTTGGATATTTCGATCAGATTGCCGAACGAACTTCAGTCGCTCGATTCCCGGATAAAAAAATCTATCGGTGAGCGATTTGCCCGCGGGCGGATAGAGGTGAACCTACAGTATGAGCGAACTGATGATGTTACCTATGAACTGAACCGGCCGGTGATCGAAGGTTATCTGAAGGTGTTCAGGGAACTTGGATCGGAGTTTTCGCTTGCCGGTGACCCTGATATCAACGTCATCTCACGGCTGCCGAATGTGTTTCAGATCAAACGGGCCGAACTTGACGAATCATTTGCACAAACGATCGATCAAGCCCTTGAAGCTGCGATCGAGGAACTGGACGCAATGCGAAAGAGTGAAGGCGAGGCCCTCAGGGACGAACTGCATTCACGGCTCGGCGAGATTGAGGTATTGCTTGAACCGATCGAATCTGAATCTGAATCTGTCATCGAGGAATATTTGGTCAGATTGAGGAAACGTGTAGGCGAGATGTTGGCCAAGACCGATTCTCAAATAGAAATAGACCAATCGAGAATGGCGCAGGAAGCTGCTTATTTGGCCGACAAGTCAGACATCTCCGAAGAGATCTCTCGGCTTCGGACGCACATCGACCACTTTCGAAAGATAGTGGACGAAGAAAAAGAAGTAGGTAAACGTCTGGACTTTTTGACTCAAGAATTGAACAGGGAAGCAAACACGATCACGTCGAAGACAAGCAATATGGTGGTGAAAGAAAACGCTCTCTCGATAAAAAGCGAAATTGAGAAAATCCGCGAACAAGTGCAAAATGTTGAGTGAGAACGATCGTGGAGCCCTCGCGTGAATCGGCCGAACCGTTCGAGATAGTTTGTTGGCACTGTGAACTGAACAATGAAAGGAAACCTGATCATCATCAGTTCTCCATCGGGAGGCGGCAAAGGAACGCTAATAAAGGAAATTCGTGCGTCTCTTCCAGACCTTGGCTATTCAGTTTCGTATACGACAAGAGAAAAGCGGTTCGGTGAGGAAGACGGCCGTGATTACCACTTCATCACTATTCCTGATTTCAAGGAAAAGATAGATGATGGCGAGTTTCTGGAACATGCTGAGGTGCACGGTAATTACTATGGAACCTCGCTTTACGAAACCGAACGAAGGCTGAACGACGGCCAGGATGTGATCTTAGAGATAGATGTTCAGGGTGCTCTTCAGGTTATGCAAAAGGTGCCCGGTGTTGCGGTCAGCGTTTTTATACTTCCACCTTCATTTGACGTGTTGAAAGCTAGACTTACGGCCCGAAATACAGAGAGCCCGGAGGGTCTGGCGTTGCGATTAAAAAATGCATTTGACGAGGTCAGCCACTTTTCTAAGTTTGATTACGTGATCATCAATGATGAGATCTTCTCGGCGGCCCGGAAGCTAACTTCGGTTATCATATCGGAAAGACAACGACAGGTTAGACAAATCGATCAAATAAAAGGTATTATTGAAAGTTTCGAGCGATCGAAATCGATGAATTCCGGAGAATAGAGTTTCAATAATATGGCAGATGACACGCTAATGATCGACGATGAGGCCGAAATGACCCAAGAACCCATCGATCCGCCCGAAATAGATTCGAAGTACCGCATGATCATTCTTGCCGCTCAGCGCAGCAAACAGCTTCAGCGAGGGGCGTTGTCAAGGACAGACATTGATACCCGAAAGAATAAGGCTACACGCGTCGCGATGCGTGAATTGGCTGAGCGGAAGGTCAACTTTACGTTCACCTCTGAACTGTCAGAGAACGGCCAGGCCTCTGACGAGCAGAAGTAGCGACGCTGCTTCAGAACAACTTTTTGTTCGAGCCATTCCTAACCTTGGCCCGCCGGAACCACATCCAACAGTGAACGGTTATCTGTATTTAGATATTCTGAGACCGTTCGCCTGATCTCTTCCGCGGTTATCGAAAGAAGTTCATCCAGTTCCGAGTTGATCATCTTCGGGTCTCCGTCGTACAACGTGTATTCCGCTATCGCTTGTGCCCGCGTCATAGACGACTGACGCATTCTGACCGCGTCGTTTATCAACTGGTTCTGGAGTTTCATTATCTCGTCTGCTGTGGGCCCGATCTCCGAGATCGAATTTATTTCTTTCATTATCGCTGAACGGATCGCGCTTAGGTCCTGGTCGGGTTTTGGAATGGCTCCGATCAAAATACTCGACGGGCCTCGACGCTCGTCCGTAAAACCAAAAAGCTGCACGACCGATTCGTCGCCTTTTACAAGTTTTTGATAAAGCCTCGAACTTTCACCGTCATAGAGGAGTTTCCCTGCAAGATAAAGCGTTTTGAATTCGCGGGTGTTCCTTGGCGGGATCTTCCAACCCATCAGGAACGCCGGCAGTGGTGCATGCGGATCGTCCCATTCACGATAATCGTCTGATACTTCCGGCGGTTCCGAAACGTCGATCTCAGCGGGTTCCGGCTGCGAAGGTATATCGCCGAAATAAGTTTCTACAAGCTTCTTTGCCGTTTCCTTTTCAAACGAACCGGACAGCACAAGCACCGCATTATTCGGTGCATAATAAACTCTAAAGAACTCCTGTACGTCTTCAACGGTCGCGTCGTCGAGATCTTCCATAGAGCCGATCGTCGAATGAGCGTTCGCGAAATTCTTATAGATCATCGACGAGATCATGTCGAAGATCTGCCCGTAAGGCTGGTTGTCGTAACGAAGACGCTTTTCTTCTTTCACAGCTTCACGCTGGTTGTCCAGGTTTTCCTGCGTAACTGCAAGTGAACGCATTCGATCCGATTCCAGCCAAAGTGCGAGCGGCAACTGGTCAGCGGGCATCGTCTCAAAATAATTGGTTCGTTCGGAGGATGTGGTGCCGTTCATCGTACCGCCCGCCTTCATAATGTATTGAAAATGGCCGGCTTTGGGCACGTTCTCGCTGCCCTGAAACATCATATGCTCAAACAGGTGCGCAAATCCGGTTCGGCCCTCGCGTTCATTTCGCGAACCTACGTTGTAATAAACGGCAACCGCAACAACCGGGACTGCCGGATCGTGATTAAGGACGACGCGGAGACCGTTGCTTAGTGAAAATTCCTCGATATTCAATGGCGGAAGTTCAAATCTTTTCGACATAATTAATAATTAAAAGAGACCATGGAAAATAAAATTTTGTGTGCAAAGACTATCTATGAGCGGCCGAAATCGTCGTCCAGCCGTTCGATGTCGTCTTCACCAAAATAAGAACCTGTTTGCGTTTCAACGAAAACAAGGGTCACGTCCGTATCCGGGTTCTCAACTCGGTGAGCTGCTCCGACCGGGACATCCAGTGAGCCGCCGGCAACAACTATGATTTGTTCGCCATTTAGTGTTACCTTAGCAGTGCCGCGGACGATGAACCAGTGTTCGCTTCGCTTGGCGTGCCGCTGATAGCTGAGCCGCTTTCCGGGCAACACCTCGATCCGTTTGACCTTGAAATCCGAACCGGCGTCCAAAATATAAAAGCTTCCCCAGGGGCGATGCTCGAATTTTGGTTCGTCGGATCTCATAATTATTTTAACGCTTCGTGGCCTAGAGGTAAGTATAGTCAATACCAACTTCGACAACAATCAAACGATGCTGGCAAGAGTTCAAATGCTCATAATCGGCCGGCTTGTTGTAGTTTTCTTACTACTGGTCACAGGATGGATCTGGTACAGCCGTTCCATCGACCTGAGTCTCGCCGATCTGCCAAAAGGTCCGATGCTGGTATTCGTCATATCGGTCGGACTTACGGCCGTTTATTTTTTCCTTGCCCGAATCAGCAAGCGGTTGAATATTCAGGTACGGATCCAGTTTCTTGCAGATATTTTTCTTGTCACGTGGCTGATATGGCAAACCGGTGATCTTACATCTCCGTACATCACTCTGTACATTGTGGCCATAGGCGTTTCAAGCATCTTCCTGCCGCCCGGACAAACAATGAGGATGGCGTTCGTTTCTATCGCCCTGTTTGCACTGATGGCTTTGCTTTTAGGTGCCGGGGTCATTGGCGGAACCGGCCCGGCCACGCCAATTCCCATAATGGTGCAGATAGCAAGCTTCCACATTGTTGCTTTTTTAGTTGTCGGGCTTTTGGCTGCAAGGCTTTCTGAACGCAGGGCTTCCGGTGAGGAGTTGGTCGAGGCGACAAAAAGCCTGGAAAATCTGCGTGCGCTTCACGAGAGGATCGTCGAATCGATCAGGTCGGGGTTGATAACGACCGACCTTGACGGAACCATTTTTACGTTTAATGCGGCAGCTTCTGAGATCACAGGTTTTAAAACCGTCGAGATGCGTGGCCGATCGATCAAAGAGCTTTTTAGGAATTTCGATGAAGCGAAACTTGTGGCTCTGGAAGTAAAGGACGAGATCGAACAATCGCCCCGGTTTGAAACTGATATCCTTACACCTGAGGGATTTGCGGTTCGGATCGGATATGGCATCTCGCGGTTATTTTCGGAGGAAAATGAAGAATCGGGGCTGATAATCACCTTTCAGGATTTAACGGAAATAAGATCGATGGAGGAAAATGTCCGCCGAAAAGATCGCCTTGCCGCCGTTGGCCGAGTTGGCGCCGGATTGGCACATGAGATACGTAACCCTCTCGGTGCGATGCGCGGAGCGATCCAGGTTCTTGAATCGAATACGCCGAAAGACTCAGTCCAGGCTGATCTTATGGGCATAATCCTTCGAGAATCGGATCGGCTAAACAGTATAATCACGAATTTTTTAAGCTATGCAAGGCCAAAATCAGGTAACTTCTCCGAGATAGACGTTTGTGAAGCGGTCCGAGATACGATCACACTTCTTCGACACAGCCCTGAAATTCGCGACGTTCATAAGTTTTTGGAACGGATCCCGGACAACGCAGTGCTCGCATTAGCCGATTCTTCTCAACTGAAACAAGTGATCTGGAATCTTGCACGGAACTCGATCAATGCGATGCCCGAAGGAGGCTCGCTCTCTATTGGAGTCGAACAGGTGCCGAACGACCGCGTCCGCATTATTTTCGAAGACTCCGGAGTTGGCATGCCCGCCGAAAAGGTTGAGCAGCTTTTTGAACCATTTTCTAATTCGACGACTGGTGGGACCGGGCTTGGGTTGTCTATCGTTTATCAGATCGTTCGCGACCATAACGGGACGATCAACGTCAGGAGTTCCGAGGGTGAAGGGACTATAATCACGGTCGAATTGCCCTTAGCGGTGGTTCCCGGTGCTCGAAGAAGCTCTGTCCGCGAAAAGGCGAACGGCACACTTCTTGGTGAGTTGCTTAGCGTGAAGGAAGGCAATTCTGAAAATTCTTCTTGATAAACACGGGCGTTTTCTGTGAGAATCATTCGTTAGGCGGCGAGCCTTTGTCTTCTGCAACAGCCGTTTTTTCCGTATCGATCAAATGTCCAGCATATTAATCGTTGACGACGAACAAAGTTACCGACAGCTATTAAGCCTCGTTTTTGAGGGCGACGGCCATGTTATTCGCACCGCCTCGAACGGTCGCGAGGCGATAGATCTTGTTAAGAAAGAACCTGCCGACGTCATCATTTCCGACGTGAAGATGCCGGATATGGACGGGATCGAACTGCTGCGTCAGGCGCGCGAGTTGTTTCCGGACCTTGGCGTGATCCTGATGACGGCCTTTGCTTCGGTAGAAACAGCTCGTGAAGCATTTAAGCTTGGGGCCGATGATTTTGTCACAAAGCCTTTCGACGTTGAAGAACTGAAGCTGATAGTCAAGAAAACGCTTGAAAAACAGGCGTTGATCGATGAAAACCGTGCATTCAAACGAGCTCAGCGTGAGCGTGGCAGTGTAAAGAACATCATTGGCAACTCTGCAAAGATGCAGGCGATCTTTCAAATGATCGAAACGGTCGCCGAGGTTCAATCGACGATCTTGATCACAGGCGAAAGCGGGACCGGCAAGGAATTAGTAGCAAGGGCGATCCACGACTTGAGCCCGCGGGCGGAACGCCCTTTCATCTCAATAAACTGCGGCGCATTTACAGAAACACTTTTGGAATCGGAGCTCTTCGGTTACGTCAAGGGCTCATTCACCGGTGCGAACACAAATCGAAAAGGGCTTTTCGAAGC
>CAZXTS010000039.1:0-2720 GCA_964643745.1 uncultured Chloracidobacterium sp. | reverse complement strand
GAACGTCTCCCTGAGCATGTTACGAACTATAATCCTGAACGGATTAACGCCGAATTTGAGCTTCCTGAAAGCGGGATCAATCTTTCTGCGCACCTTGAAAATCTGGAAAAGACCTACGTTATCGAGGCCCTTCGCAAGACCAATGGCAACCAAACTAAGGCTGCAGACCTCTTGCAGATGCAAGTTCGTTCGCTAAGGCATCTGCTCGACAAACACGATATTAGAAACCTGTCCGCGCAAATGAGAAGTGCTGAATAGCACTTTGAAAACTTTCTGTATTCGAAAAGAAATTAGCAACTTTCGCTCCGTCCTAGACATCTTGAGCCCATTCTCTCATTAGGCACATCAATTGCACCCAGATCCTTAGTCGGCCGATATTTTGGTCACACGGAGAGCGTGCGATGAACAAACAATCCGGTTTTTCGCTTGTTGAGATCTTGATCGTCGTTGTTATCATCGGGATCATCGTCGCGATAGCTATCCCAAATTTGATGGGTGCTCGAAGAGCATCTAACGAGGCTTCGGCGCTTTCCTCAATGCGACTTCTTCACGGTGCCCAAACGACATACGCCTCAACGCGAGGCAACGGAAACTTTGCCGGGAACGCGGGCTCGCAGGATCAATCGGCATTTGCCGAGCTTCACACCGCGAAACTGATCGATTTTGTATTAGGTGCTGGAAACAAAAGCGGTTACATCTATGTTGGTGACCGGACCGTGCTAACGCCTACCGTCTTCGCCACCTTTTATTTCTCTGCGATACCGATCTCTTCTTCAGGAATTAGCCAAACAGGTGTGCGCCGTTATGGGATCGCAACGAACGGCGTTGTAAAGGTAGATTTTGCCGATTTGGGCACACATTTCGACGCGACCACGGTTGAAGCAGCACAACCTTCAGAAAATTAGTCCTTATATTCAAGTACTTGTTCTAATGGGCCGATATCGGCCTTTTTCGTTTTGCCATTCAAGCACGGCAGAAACCTGTAAGTTGACACTTTTTGTCAAAGCATTCTTACCAAAAACTGACAACAAAACGGCCCCAATCTGGGATAGGTCAAATTGACGAGGTCCCGCCGGACCGCTAAAACCCATACATACAACAAGTTAAGTTATTTCTATCTCGGTAAACATTCTTTGGCACGGGCATTGATAAGGGTAAGTATGCCTGGGAAAGGTAGATTCAGACTTTGACCTCTAAACTTTAGGAGATTGTGAATTAGACATGAAAAATCAGAAAGGTTTCTCACTTATCGAACTTTTGATCGTAGTTGTGATCATCGGCATCATTGCCGCGATCGCTATCCCCAACCTGCTTGCAGCCCGCCGTTCGGCAAATGAAGGCTCGGCAGTTTCTTCACTTCGTACCGTTCACGGTGCACAAGCTACCTACCAGGCAACTGGCGGTAATGGTAACTATGCAGGAACAGAAGGCACAGTTGACAACGTTGGCTTCCAACAGTTGTTTCTTGCCGGTTTGATCGATGGTGTTCTTGGTGACAGTGCTGGCAGCGGTGCTTCGCAGAAGAGCGGCTTTGCTTTCACCATGATAAAGTTTGACGTTTCGACAACGGTTCCGAATCCGGCATCGTTCGCAGCAATGGCAACCCCGACCTCGAATTCAGGTTTAACGGCGACCGGTACGCGTAACTTTGGCATCGCAACTGATGGTGTACTTGGTTCGGAAGTTCTTCCTGTTGGCGGCGGAGCTGGCAACATGACGGTTGGCGGCGACGCAGCAACCGGTGCTTCGGTTAGCAACGGTACCCCGATGGGTAACTCCTAATCGCAGATAAATCTTAACAATGTAGGACTGGAAGCGGTTAGAAATAATCGCTTCCTTTTTTTAATTCTGGCCCACCTTCTTCGCCTTTGATGGTTATCTCCTCTATCATCAACCTGCAATGAATTCCTCAATAATCGAAAAGCTAAGATCCATGGACGCCGGAACACTTTTCTGTATTGGCTGGGCGATAGTTTTTCTTGCTCTGACCTTTCCGCTACCAGGCTTAGGGAATACGTTTATCCACGGGTGGCGAGTCGAGTTGGTCGCGTCGGTATTTCTACTGCTCTCATGTCTCGGATTTTGGATGTTTCGCAAAGAGGCTGTTGGCGGCAGTTCTACAAACAATAAAGAATATCGCTTTCTTATTATTCCGATCCTCGCGTTCATCGTCTGGAGCGGGCTTTCGGCGTTTTGGGCAAATTCGGCCTCGTCGGTGCTCCACCATACGATGGTTTGGTCGCTTTATCTCGTCTTTTTTGTGCTTGTCCGAGATCTTCTTGATGAAGGCAAAAACTACGGCAAATTAATGCTGACGGCATCTCTTTGTCTGGCGTTCTTTGGCGTGCTCGCTATTTTTTCGTATGTTACCGTTCTGATATTTACCGCAGGGCCTTCCATCGGGATCATTTATATGAAATACGGTGAGCAGATAAATTCGCTGTTCCCGCTTTTGTTGGTTGGCGTTATCGGTTTTCGCGGACGAAAGTTTGCCGCCGGTGCCGCGTTGCTCACAGTGCTTTGGCTGCTGAACTTTTCCAGCCTGAGCCGAACGAACCTGATACTTTTCGTTTTCTGTATCGTTTCAGTCGGCTTGCTCGTTCTGCTTCACCGAAAGCTGCGGCCGCACAAACTTCGATTTGCCGCTCTAGTCCTGATCTTTACCGCGGCGCCGTTTACGCTTCATTTAGCGTCCTTATTCGGTGAAACGGGAACTGCTC
>CAZXTS010000038.1:7221-18183 GCA_964643745.1 uncultured Chloracidobacterium sp. | reverse complement strand
TTGCCATAACGGAGTCAAAGAATCGTAATATCGAAGGCCTGACCCCGATTCTTCTAGACCCCGATTCTTCTTTGACCCCGATTCTTCTTCAATGCCAACTTTCGTCGCGTATAAGTCTACCGTCGCTGAAACTCCGGAAGGCGTCCCCAATTCACCTTGTTCATTCGATTGAGCGCTGGCCGGGCCGGACGGACGGAAGAAAATAGACGAGACCGCGAACAAAGCGAACACGCCGATAGTAGTCAATTTAATGTAAAATTGCTTCACTAAAAACCTAAATTCACCTTCTAACAATTAGCGCGTTAAAGGGCATCAAGCCCGAGGGTATTAGACCATAAGGAGAGAGAAATAGCCGATTTGGAGAAAAATTATTTTCCCGTTCCACGTCGATCCAGACGCCTCAAGCCAAACGCGGGATTCAGTTCGATCGCCTTCGCGAAATGTTTTTCGGCCAGGCTGTTCATCCCTAGATTTTCAAGCCTTTTTCCGACTACCCAATGAAAATAAGGATCGTTGGGGATCAAGATATCTGCTTTCTCTTCAAACTTCTTTGCCTGCTCCAGATCGCCTGACGTCAACGAAGCACCGGCGGCGAACTTATTTGTGATCGGCAGCGAGTCGTTTATTTTGAGCGTTTCCGCCCAAACGGCTGCTGCTTCCGCACGCCGGCCCGAACGCCAAAGTGATTCGCCTTTTTCTTCATGTGCAGAAAGAAGATCGGGCCGTGCCAAGATCGCCGCGTCAAGGCTTTCAAGTGCTTTGATCGGCTGCCCCAGACGATTAAGGATAGCACCTCGGTAATAAAGGCTGATTGCCTGCGGTTGTTCGGTTTGTAAAGCGGCCGTTTCCGCTAACCGTTTCTCTGCTGAAGCTGCGTCACCCGATAAAAATTCCATCCACGCAAGCCTGGGCATCGCATCGACATTGGAAAGAAGGCCGTATCTCGCAGCTTGCCTGAAATGATATGTTCCTCGTGCTACAGAATCTTTGGCCGCCGCGTCCAGCCATTCACGCGGATCGGCCTGAGCCAATGCTAGCTCGTCCGGGATCTGAAGGCGGTCGTAAGCCTGATTTCCCGCGGATTCGTGATATCTGATAAAACCGCTGTGAATGTTTAGAAATATCCAACCGGCAGAAAACAGCAGAAATGCGATCCCGGCAATAGTAAATCGCCCGCCGGTTCTAAGGCTGCGGGCGTAAAATGCCGAATTTTCGACGCCAAGCAGCCGCCACGACTTTAATGCGAGAAATGTAGTAATTATCGCGATCCCAATTGCCATAAGCATCGGAACGACCTGATATACATTCCAAACCGCAAAGAATGCCGCGATGAAGATCAATGTTCCGGCGATCTCTTCGAGCCATGTGAGCGAATAATTCCCGGTTCCTTCCTTTTTGACCGCGATGGAAGGCTTTCCGTAGCCGAAATAAAGCGCATCGTTCGGGCAAACGCTGACACAGTCCATACATTTCATGCAGCCCGGATCGACCACCATTCCGTATTTTTTCACTTCCAGATGCACCTTTACGTTCGATGTGCAAACGGAAGTGCAATGTCCGCAATGCTCACAAGCGTCCGTCACGCGTATCTTTCCGGGCGCGAACTTGTCAGCAACGGCGAAGAACCCGCCGTATGGACAGCCGTACGTGCAAAATCCCTTCGAACCTAGAAAATAGACCGTAACAAACCCTACAATGAACAGAAAAGGGATCGCGACCCAAACTGGCGGAAAGGTCGCCCAGAAATCATTGGTTATCAAATGATTCGTGAATTCAGGGAATAGCGGCTCGTTTTCAGGTTTTGTTAAAGCCCTGGCGATCGTCGGCCAGACGAACATATAAAGAGCCGTTATCAGCGGTATATAAATAAGGAGCCTTGAACGAAAAGCAACCGGTTTTAAACCGACTTTTTTCAAAAGCCATGCACAAAGATCCTGTAGTGCAACAATGTGGCAGCCCCAGCCGCAGACGAATCTGCCAAAGATCAAGGTTGCCAATATCGCGAGCGTGAAAAAGATAAAGCCGGCATTAACGGCTCCGTTCTGTAGCGTGTACATCGATTCCGATGGCTCGATCGGCGAAACGGTCGTGCCCGTTAGCCGCCATTGGATAATGTGCAGGATCATTAAAAGATTTAGCGCGATCAATGCACCGGCTCGCCATCGGCTGGTTTTCGACTTTGCGATCGGGGCTGTCTTGACCGGCAAGACCGGAAGCGAAGCCCGTTCCTTTTTCGCTTCGGATTTTGTGCAATTCGCGCTCATTTGTGTCCTGCAAACCTATCCACTTCAGATTCTATCGTTCGGCGGCCAAATAACAGAATTAAAACCCGAAAAGTTTTCTGTTCGGCATACGTTCCGACAGGCCTTCGTTCGGATTTTAGGATTGTTATAACTCTATTCGCTGTGATAACATTTTAAGCACTTTCCAAACGGAGAATAGGGCTTGGTTCCTGCCGTTCAGTTTGGGCTTCTTTCAAATTCAATTGGGTTAGCTTACAGGAGTTTAATGATGAAGATCTTGCGGAGAAATCTCTTACGCATTGTTGTGTCGGTCTTAGGCGTGGGTCTGTTGGCATTTGCTCTTTTAAATGTCTCCGAACTTGGCACGGTTGCCGGGCCAAAAGGTGAAACAGGCAGGTTAGAAAAGATGATCGTGGCGAATGGATCGCTTTCGATGGATCTCGATCTGGAGAAACTGCTCGGCAAAGGCGCCAGCCAACGAGCCACAAGGGTCGATTACGTAACGAAATCGGATACGTTCTTTAACGTTATTGTTTTCAACGACGAATTTCGTGGGCCGATCCCAAGTGCAATGGAGCTTGAGCCGGTAGGTTCGACCGCTCTTCCTTCAAGACTTGCAGATTCTTACAGAAATTTCGTGCTCGAACGTGCTCCGTTCGAAGGTTCGGAATATGAACTGATCATCCGCGACGGCACGACCGGTGAGCATTACTTCAACATCGAAGGCCACGAATATGATTTCGACCCGGCGGCTAAAACTCTTGGCATCCGCGGTGGGCGCATTCTGGTAGCGAATGAATTTGCAAATGACCTTGGCCGCTCGCAGGTTGCGGGAACCGTCGTTGGAACGCTAAACGCAAATGTCCGCCTTTCGACGACGGAAGTTGCTCAGGTTGTAAACGGCGAGACCGAATCGAACAAATTGCCGCCGAGCGGTGAGTTGGCAGGAACCCGACCGGGACCGGACGTTGTCGTGGGCGATGTTTACGGCCTCGCACAATTTGGTTCTGCTGTGGGTGACTATGTCGGTCTTGCAGTCGGTACAAACTCCTGCAATTACGGAACTGTTGACCTCAATTGGTTCGCTAACCCGAACAACGATCACCCGGTAATTCCGCAGAACCTTTATCGCGTCAGCGGCGGAGAAGGCAATACCGAACGCATCGAACAGATCGGCCAATCCAGCGTGAAGCACGCATTTACTGCTCTTACGCAAAATCTTTGTCTGCTTGGCTGCAACGGCGTCGGCGGATCGCGGCTCGGTTCCGGATGTTCTGATCCTTATTCGGCAAGTCTTAATTCCGGGCCGAACCTTGGTTCACGTGCCTGGATCAATCCGTTCACCGGATTTTTCCCGCGAAACGATTCTGCCACGCCGAATAACGATCACAGTGGACATAATCACTCAGCGAACCCGACCCAGCACCGCATCCTGACACCGATCGTAGATCTTAGCACTTCGCAAAATCAGGGAGCCACATATTACGCCGAAGGCCAATATGTGACTCCGCATGAATACGCTTGGTGTCAGTCAAACCCAACGCAGTGCAATATGTTCAATAACGTATCGTATCGGCGTTACACGGTGAACGGAACGAACAGTCCGTTCACATTCTCAGCGGCTGAAGCTACCGTCCGCGAAAAAGCGGCGATCATGGCATGGCCTGATTCGGCCAGCAATTCCTTCATCCCGGCTCCCGGCGAAGACGGAATGGCCACCATCGCGTATAAGGTCACTGAGCCATCTGCCGGTGTTTATCGTTACGTTTACGCGATCTTCAATCAGAATCTGGATCGTGGTATCGGTTCATTCGCATTGCCGATCGGGAACAATGTTTCGATATCCAATATCGATTTCCATTCGCCTCCCCAGCATCCGGGTTCTACTGCCGATGGCACCTTCAATAATGCCGGGTTCAGCAACACGCCTTGGACAAGTTCGCACACGGGCGGCGTGTTCAAATGGGAGACCGAGACACTTGCCGCAAACCCGAACGCCAATGCCATCCGTTGGGGCACGATGTACACTTTCAGCTTTGATTCGAACAGACCACCGGTAGCCGTTCCGGCAACGATCGGTTTCTTCAAGACCGGCGAACCGATCACGACAACGGTTCAGGCTCCTTCGGCACCGCTCGCGGCATCGGTTGATGTCAGCGGCCGTGTTACAAATCAGAATGGGCGCGGAGTTCATCTTGGAAGGGTCTCGATCACAGACTCCGGCGGCAATGTTCGTTACGCTTTGACCAATCCGTTCGGTTACTACCGATTTAGCGGCATCGTCCCGGGCGGGATGTACAATGTTGCTGTTGCTTCCAAACAGTACACGTTCACTCCGCAAAGCGTGATGATCACTGACAACATCAATAACCTTGATTTTGTCGCACAATAGGTGTTCTTGCTTAGACAGACCCCAACGAAAAAGGCTGTCCGGAACACTCCGGGCAGCCTTTTTTGTATTCTAACGAAGCAGATCATGCCGCGATGGTTGCCGATTCTGTTTCGCCCAATGACGTATATCCGCCATCCCGCAATTTATATCCGATGGATAGTGTGAAAACGCCACTCTTTAGGATGGCGTGAGCGGTTTTCTCTAGGGAGGACGTGCGAACGGTGGCAAAACCGGCAGGGGACGCCTATTTTTGTTAGATCTCGGATCGCGGATCGCGGATCTGGGATTTCGGATCCCTCGAACAAAAAAACCTAACTTACACATCTCCAAATTTTCGCGGTAATATTTCAATTCTCTGCGGTAATTATTCAATTCTTCCCGGAAATCTTTGGAATATGCGCGGTAATCTTTCGAATGTGCGCGGGAATCTTTCGAATATGGCCGGTAATCTTTCAATTCATCCCGGTAATCTTTGGAATCTGCTCGGTAATATTTCAATCCTATGGCCTAAACTTTCAAATACTCGGACATTTTGGCCGGGAATTCATACCCGAATTTCTAACAAACACCTCAATTTACAGGCTTTTCGAGACAATTAGCCAAAGATCGCGATGTATGTAACTTGCCCGCACCTGAGGCGAAGTCGCAGTCCCGATCATGGAACGTATGCGGATGGGACCGGGATGTCGCCTGCAGATCCGAACGGGACGACGTCGAGTCCGCCGGTCGATCTTTGTATGTAAAAGATCCCTTGCGAGGGCCGGAATATCGCCGCATCGAACTGTCCGTCGCCGTCATAATCGCCCGCCGCCGGAATATCTCCGTCTGTCCCGAACGGGAACGCGAAATAGCTCAGGTCGTCGCTCCGCAGTACGAACCAGAAGCCATCGGAAGGCCGCCACATCGCAATATCCGCCGTGCCGTCGCCGGTAAAATCGCCGACGATGGGTTTATCGGTCGCGAGCCCGAATTGAATTCCCAGAACGCCCGCAGTCGAGCGATTTATCCACCATTCGGCCCCTGTCGTGCCGTTTGGCCGGAAGACCCCGATGTCGTCGCGGCCATCGCCGTCGTAATCGGCGACCTTCGGAATATCTCCGGCAAGGCCAAAGCCTTCGAACCGCGTGCCGCCCGTCGATTGCTGAATGAACCAGGTTTGTGCCGATGGACGATAGACCGCCGCGTCGGCGATGCCGTCGCCGTCAAAATCGCCCGGTGCCGGAATGTCTCCGCTCGAGCCGAACGGAAAGCTGAAAAAGCTGAAGTCGTCGCTGCGAAGGACGAACCATTCGCCGCTCGCGGGTCGGAAGATCGCAACGTCCGTCTTGCCGTCGCCGGTGAAATCTGCGGGAACGATCTGGTCCGTCGGGGCACCGAATTGAAGTGCGATCGTATTCGCGTCAGAGCTTCGTCGCCACCACCATTCCGAGCCCGTTCCGCCGTTCGGCCTAAATATCGAAACGTCGGTGCGCCGGTCGCCGTCAAAATCAACAAATGCCGCGCGCGGCTGCTGATCGCCGAATACGGTGAATGTGATAAGACGCGTCACCGAAAATCCGTTCACCGCCGATGGATCGACAACATACCAGCGGCCAAAGAATGTCTGCCCGACGAGCGCAGGGTTATCAAGGATCGCAATGCTCACGGAGCCATGGCCCGTGCCGTCAAGCGTAATCTGTTGATAAGCAAACGTGCCCGGGCCGGGGATCGTGCTGCCGACGCCGGGATCGACCGAGGTAATGACAAGCGTGGCATCCGCACCCGATAAACCCTGAGCCATCGCGACCGTAAAGCTCGGATTTCCGACAAGCGGCGGCTCTATGGCGATCGCATTCGGCACGACTCCGCCGTTCCCTGCACGGCCGGTTCCGGTAATTGTCGGAACGCGGTCGGATTCGGTGAAAAGCTGGGGCCGATCGAACGGCGGAAGCTCATTTGCCACGCGCGGATCGGTCAAAGGCCGCTTCATAAACGCGACCAACGCAGCCTTTTCTGGTTCGGTTAGCCCGAGTTCTCGGATCAGGCCGCGGTTGATGTTCGGCGCGTCGTGATCGCCGCCGCGGTTGTAGAATTCAACGACCTCTTCGAGCGTTGCAAAGCGGCCATTGTGCATATATGGCCCTTGCAGTTCCGTGTTCTTTAATGTCGGTGTCTTGAATTCGCCGTCATTCGCCGGATTGTTCGTCACCGCACCGCGCCCGCGGTCTTCAGCCGGCGGGCGAACGCCAATATTGTGAAAGAAATTGTCCGAAAGTATCGCGTTCGTATGACACGCAGAGCATTGGCTGGTAACAAAAAGCTCGGCGCCGAGCGTTTCGGTCGGCGTCATTTTTTCGATGCCTGCACTCCAGCGGTCGAACGGCGTGCGGTCGGTGATCAACTGCCGTTCGTGCGTTCCGATGGCAAGAGCAATGCGAGCCGGAGTGACTTCCGGTGTGCCAAAAGCCTCCTCGAAGAGTTCGGGGTAATTGCGGCCATCGATCCAAGTCGTCAAAGAAGCAGGGATATTCGATGCAAGAGCGAGCGGCTTTCTCGATGCGATCCGCGCAGCAACCATCGGCCAATCCTGGCCAAAATGACCCATCTCAACCGGCGAAAGCGGCGGCCCCGCGGCCTGGCTTTCAAGACTTCCATTGGCATCAAGAATTATTAGATTCGTAACCGGATCGCGAAACGTCTCCGAAGCTCTGCCGTCCCAAAAAAGGCCGGCAAAACCATATCCGGCATTGAGATACGACGGGGATTTTCGTCCGGTAACCTGCGGTCGAAGGCCGAAGAATGGAACTGGTGAATACGTGCCGTTAGCATTATTTCCGGGAACGCCGGGCGAGCCAAAAATATCATCGGGCGTATTCGGAATCCCATCAGGCCCGGGATTCAAGGAACGCATGTCGCCGATCACAGTCCGCGGATCTGACCCGCCTTCTGCCGGCCGATGGCACGTTCCGCAAGAAACCGTTCCGGTCGACGACATTTGTTCATCCCAAAAGAGCGTTTTGCCAAGAGCCGCTTTCGCGGCCGTGATCTGGTTCCCAACAGGCACGTCAGGCGGTTCCTGCGGCAGAAATGGCCCCGGCGGCGGCCCGCCGATGGCACGAATGCCTTGGTCGGAAGTGCTGAAACCGCTCAGCCCGCCGGAATTTTCCGCCCGCACCCAATAAAAATATTGCTGTTCGGCGACGGCTGTCGTGTCGAAGTAATTATTGGCAGGTGTCGAACCGATCTCTGTGGACGTGTTCGGGTCGTTGATCACGTTGCGAAAGATTCGGTATGTTGTCGCTCCCCTCACAGGGTTCCATAACAGGCCAACCTTGCTGTTATAGTCGTTGTCCGACGCAGAAAGCCCTGTCGGGACAGGAGGCGGAGCACCGGCCGACCGGCCAAGCACGTTTACGGAAACTCTATCCGCCGCAATAAATACGAACGCAAAAAGCCCGAACAGGGCAATAGCCAACAGCTTTATCTTTGGCATTTGAACGAAAACTCCTGAAATGTAATAGGCTCTGAGGGGTAGTTCGGTTGGGCCGAACGCACTTTAAAAACGCTTCCCAATTGTAGCACCGGCTTATCACGCCAGCAAAATAAGGATTTGGACCATGATCTTATCATTGGTCGGCTTCACTCGCACTGATTATTCCGATAAACTTCGATCTATGTTGATTGAACGAACCCTCCGGTCTTTAATCTCGATTTGCTTGACGGCGATCATCTGTTTTGGCCCACTTTCGAATGCCGCAACTTCTGTATCGGCTCAAACATATTCGATCGTGCCGGATAGGCTCGTTCCTAGGCCATTGGCCGAGCTGCAGCAGTTGATCCGGGGAAAGCTGGCTGATCCGGTCGTGCGTCGCGGAAATATTGGCATAAAGGTCGTGTCATTATCAACCGGAAAAGTTATTTTCGAAGAAAACGGTGAAAAATACTTCATGCCTGCTTCGAATATGAAGAACTTCACGGTGGCGGCGGCAATTGAAAAACTCGGACCGGATTACCGTTATGTTACCAGGATCACTTCGCGAATGAAGCCCGATGAAAATGGTGTCGTTAATGGCGATCTGGTCGTTCGCGGGGTCGGCGATGTTTCCATTTCGTATTCCTTTAATGACGAGGACCGTTTCAAAGGCATGGATCGCATCGTCGATGCATTGATGCGTGCAGGCGTTAAAAAGGTCAATGGATCGATCATCGGGGATGACACATATTTTAAGGGTTCAGCTCTACCGGCAGGTTGGGAATGGGACGATCTGCAATGGTATTACGGAGCGGAAGTTTCGGCACTGCCTGTAAATGATAACGCTATCGAACTGAGCGTGATGCCGGCCTCGCCGGGGCTCCAGTGTTCAGCAAGGATATTGCCGTTTAACTTCGTCTATCGTGTGAACAATCGATGTATGACCACCGCCGCCGGAACGCCGCGAACTCTTCGGATCGAGAAACGGCTAGGCGAAAATATCGTCGATATAAGCGGAAACCTGCCGATGGGCAATGCCGGTTTTAGGAACAATATCACCGTTTCTCGTCCCGCCGAGATGTTCGCTTCGATGTTTAAACAGAGGCTCGCGGAAAAAGGCGTTGAAGTTTCCGGACAGGCTCGTGCGATACAGAAACTGGAATCCATCGCCGCCTCGACATTGAATGAGATCGCCAGCATCGAATCTCCGCCGCTTGCCCTGATCGCGGCAAAGACAATGAAGCCAAGCCAGAATATGTACACCGAAGTGCTGCTTTGGACGCTCGGCGAAGAAGAACGAAAAGTCGCTTTGATCCAGCCTGGACAGGAACCATCAAGTGCCCAACTCGGCATCACCTCGGTAAAAAATATTACAAAGAAAATGGGACTTGCTGATGACAGCTTTATGCAATATGACGGAAGCGGGCTTTCACGCCACAATTTGGTCACACCGGACGCGGTCGCACGGCTTTACGTTTATATGGCAAAGCAGAGCAAACATTCGCGGGCTTGGATGGATAGCCTTACGATCGGCGGCGTTGACGGCACTCTGCGAAACCGTTTTCGCGGAAACCGAGGCGAAGCGAACGTTCGCGGAAAGACGGGCACGATCAATCAGGTTTCCGCATTGTCCGGTTATGTAAAGACTGCTTCGGGCGAAGATCTTGTGTTCTCAATGCTTGTGAATGGTGTAGCCACAACCCAGACGCGGGTCGGATTGATCGATGAGATCGTGTTAATGCTCGCCAATTTTAACGGAAAGGTCGAGCAATAAAACGAATGGCGAAACCGGGAAGAATGTTCCGACCGATCTCGCTATTCGATATTGAATTAAATTTACCAGCGGTCGCCGCCGTAGCCGCCTCCGCCACGCCTGTTTCCACCGCCGCCTCGGTTATCTTCACGCGGACGAGCTTCATTCACGACCAAATTTCGGCCATCGTATTCAGATCCATTGAACTGAGCGATAGCATTGTTAGCTTCATCCTCGCTCGCCATTTCAACAAAACCGAATCCGCGCGAACGGCCCGTCTCGCGGTCAGTCACAACGTTCGCTGATTCAACATTCCCTGCGTTCGCAAAATGCTCCTGTAGATCTTCACTTGTCACACGGAACGACAAGTTCCCGACATATAGTTTATTACTCATTTTCCTCTTAAGAATTTGTGTGCGAAGCAAAACGGCAGGCAGAAGTGGGACGAAACCGAAGATCCCGATAACCAGCGACGCGTTCCGGCCAAAAAATCAAAGCGCTTCTGAACTTACAAAAACCAACTCTCCTAATCGTGCCGAAAAACGCCGCTGACCTTGACCGGACGATCTGTATCTCCAGGATACGAACCGAGAGCAAATCAAAAAAAGTATGCCCGTTTTGTTTTTCCGGCGCAAGCTGCATGCGGTTCAATTTACGGACTTATTCAATAGACTGGCGGTTTTCGGATCAAGATCGGAAAGGTTCCCAGGATGATCTTCAGATCGGTCCATAGTGTAACTGAACGAGCGTAGTTCGTATCGTACTCAGATTTTTCGGTTTCCGGCATATAGTCATAACCATTGATCTGGGCAAGCCCTGTAATGCCTGGTCGGCATCGGTCGGCTTGCGTTGCCTTTCGCATTTCTATCAGTTCTGTTTGCGACGGGATCGGAGGGCGAGGCCCGACAAGGCTCATATCTCCGCTGATAACGTTGAAAAGCTGTGGAAGTTCGTCGATGTTCGTCCGGCGAATGAGCCTTCCGATCCGGGTTATCTTTACATCTTTTGCCAGTGCTGAAGGCAGATCTGCTGTTCCCATTGGCATGCTTCTAAACTTGAAGACCCTGAACGTACCGCTGTCTTTTCCGATCCGGTTCTGTCGAAAGAACACATCTCCGCCATC
>CAZXTS010000038.1:0-7121 GCA_964643745.1 uncultured Chloracidobacterium sp. | reverse complement strand
CCAACTGCCGCACCGACCGGCCCGCCAGCGATCGCACCAATACCGAGCCCGGCTCCTGTCGCAGCGCCGATCTTAATAGAGTCGTCTTTGACCGAGCTTTTGCCGATAGCGGTGCCTTCGTTGTCGACACGGCGGATATTATCGCCTTTGATCGCAACAACTTCTGTCAGTATCGCTCCGAAATTGCTCCAACGTTCTTCTGTAAGTACAATTCGATCGAAGGAAAGGTCTATCTGCGAACGACGTTTGATCCGGCCTGGTTTCTGGATTCGGTCAATTCTTCCTTCTATCATAGCCCCGGCGATCTCAACCGGCGATATGATCTTAGCGGTGAACTTGTCACCCTCGCGATTCATTTCTGTGCTGAGTTCTTCCTGTAGCTCTACGATCAACTCTGTGTCGCGTGGAATGATGATGATCGGGTCGTCGTTTGAAATATAGCTTGCCTTTTTGATGACGCCGTTTACGATCGGCCTAGCATCATCTGCCCTTGATGCAGGCTCTCCCGCAACTGCATCGATCGCACCGGCATTCGTTCCAGTTGTCGTTATTGCCGGTTCATCGATCGCCACAGAAGACTTGGTTTCTACGGGAACAGCTTCCGGTTCAGGGACAACAGGGGTTTCGGTCTGCGGGATCACGGCAACCACCTTTTCATTAGGCTGCTCGGAAGAATTCACTTCAGATACACCTTTGCGTGCAATATTGGCCGGAACTGTCGAATCGAACGACCGCTTCGCAAATCCCGTTTCGTACCCGGATTCAAATCCCTGACGATAGCCGTCTCGATAATCGTCAAGCGAGCCAAATTCGGCATTATATGCACGGTTCGCTTCGCCATATTCGTTATGGCGAACAACATCTCTGCCCAAATTGTCGATGGAATCGCGGTATCCTGACATATAACCGTCAGAATAGCCGGTCCTATAACCTCTTTGCAGCGCTGCCCTTATATCTTGGGCTGTTACTGCTGTTGCCAACGGCAATGTGGTCAGAAATGCCAATGTTAACGAGATGCCGATAGCTATTATACTTCTTGCTAGCTTCATAGAGCCTCCTTTGAAATGTCCGGGAAATTAAAGAAACGTAACGTCTGCTATGATTTATACATCATCAGCTAAGAAATTACAAGAACTTTTTTCCACAGCCATTGGTAAAATAAAAAAGCGGCAGGAACACCCGCCGCTAAAGGCAATTAAGGAGGAAAATCGAACTGACTAAAAACTTTTACGAAACAGGTACGATGCCCGAATGAAAAATGTCCTGCTATTTCGGGCGAAACCGGGTTCGTTTTGATCATTGAACGGATTAAAACCGTTATAGTTGAAATTGTCGTTATACCCGGCATAGAATGCAGTTCCCGGACTTGGCGTCCAGGCCATCAATAATTGCCCAGCATAGTTTCGTCGTGTCGAGTCGTAATCGAGCCGCATTCTGGCGAATATGAACCGTGTAAACGAATAGGTCGATCGTAGACTGACAATATCCGAATCAAACGAGCGGATACGGTTGTCGTCGCGTACCAGTCGGCTCTTGCGGTATGAAATGCTTGTGTTCAATGGATCGATCGGCGTCCATTGGATCTGAACACTTGCTCCGAATTCCTGACCTGCTCCCGGATCGATCTGGCCATTGCCTACATTGTAGAAGTAGTCGAACGCGTTGTTCGAATAATTTGCGGAAAAATAGTAGAAAACTCGCTTATTCAACTTGTGGTTAACTTCGCCATAAACGAATTGCTGCCAAGTTGAGCGAGTCGGATCACCAGCGAACCGGCCAATACGTGTCGGCATACGTTTCAGGCCAAACTCTTCTTCGAATATCACCTCGCGAGCAACACCGCCCTCGATGAAAGCAAACACTGAACGCTGCAGAGAAAGCCCTAAGTTCGAACCGGCTCGGAACTTTTGCATACGGCCCGCCCAGTCATAATCGATACCTGAAAACTTGCCCCAATTTGCTCGAATGATCGGAGCGGTCGGTTTCGATTTCGTGCTATTTCGATGATACAAGGAAGCGAAATTCGTATCCGTTCGTCGTGTAAATCCTACATCCGCACGAAAATCTTTTGTTCGTCCGCCTAATTCCAAAAACCATCCTTTCGTATCTTGAAAGGTATCGATGTTCATGTAATAACCGAGCGCATTTCCTGTACGGTACTGATTGTAGGTGCCGTTATTCAACGGATTCGTCGAGGTGTTTCCCGTTCCGCAAATCTCCCGATTGCGCTCTGCCTGCACCGGATCAGCCGCTGGTTCGAACGAGTTTTCGAAGAAACATCGACGTGAGGTCGTCCCGACCACCTGAAACTGAGCGGTGGTCTTGGGGCCTAGCTTTATGCGTGAATCAAAACTAAACAAGGCGTTCTTCTGTTCGGGAAAGCTGCGGTACGTTCCAAAGAACCCTATATGGTTTTCTTTGCCAACGTCACGCTTAACGCGAAAGACAGCGAACAGTGCATTTTTGTCAAGAAATTCATCGGCAGGTGTTCCGCACGGGTCTGACGGATCGATCAGACGCCGCTGAAGACATTGAGCGTTACGCGTACGAGTGTCTTCATCGAAATTGCCCGGTGCCTTATCCGATGCGACCATAAGGCCAAACGAGTTTCTACCCGTCTTGCCGGTCAGCTTTGCTGCAAAATCAGGATCGACGATAGACCTCGAATCATAGATCGAAAGTGGTGTTTGAAATACATCGGCACCTTCGAGGAAGAACGGGCGTTTCTCCTGGAAAAATATAGGAAAGCGCTGATTGGAGGTGATAACCGGCGCGTCCGCTTCGATCTCGGCAAAGTCAGGGTTAATAGCAGCATCAAGTGTTACGTTTGGAGAGATCGTATATTTCAATGTCAAACCGATATCATGCTTGACCGGCTGATTTAGCCATCGGCCACCTGAAAACTCAATTGCGGGAACACGGCGACTGGTCTGTGACAGCGTAATGCTTGGCGTAATTTCGAGCGTGCGCTCATATTTTATCTTGTCAAGCCCGGTGATCTTCCCGAATTTGATCAGCCATCCACTGATTCCTCGGTCGTCCGGCATCCATGTGTTGAACTCATCGTTAAGCCTGTCGATGTTCCGTGCCGCGTTCATTCCCCAGTTCTTACCCGGCCCGGCTGCGTAACGGAGCGATTTGAAGGGTATCTTGACCTCGACGGACCAACCCCAGTTTTCGATAACGCCCTTTGATTCCATTAATATGTCAACGGAAAAATCCGCACCGCGGCCTTCTGAATATATCCCGTCCTGCTGAATTCCAAGCGGGTTAAATCCTAAAATATAAGCACGGCGCTGGTCGTCATAAGTATCCAGCCAGATCCGAACGTTGTCTTCGCCGAAAACATTGTCGCGCTTCGCCATCGTTGCTCTGATCTTGTCTTTCTCGTCCCAGCACTTAAAAGCAATGTATAAATGCTTTTCATCGTAAAGCATGTACATCTCAGTTGGTTTCGACGGGGGAATGTTGTCTCCAGGAGCAGTTTGATAGAAGTCCTTAAAAACAGCGGCTCGCTTCCAAACCTCTTCATCAATGCGGCCGTCGATAGTAATGGTATCTTCGATAAATGGGATATTGTTTGGCTTGGTCTTTTCGATGGGAAGATTAAACCTATTAGTGCTTTTCGGCGGATCGTCTTTCTTTTCTACAGCCTTGCTTTTGTCGGTGGCCGCCGGCGTCGGACCATTGCCGTTTGGTTTTGGCTGACTGAATACTGTCTGCCCAACAACGGCGAACAGCATTATGATGAGCAAGTTTTTCATGAGTGCACCTCTATAAAATGAAGGGTGAATCAACACCCGGTAGAATGTAAGGGAACGGGACAGATGTTATGAATGAAAAATACTGTCCTCGCTGACTAAAATGGTAAAGCGGTCATAATGTTTCAAATTTTCCTTATGCAGGAGAGCCAAAGGAAAGCACTTAGATTTCGGTTAACGATCAGTTAGATTGAGTGTCACGGATCGTTAATGTCCCGTTGCCAAGCTTGAATTCGTATTTATTCGAACCATCGCCGACGGTCCATGATGAATCCGAGCTTTGTTTCAATTCAATATTTTGGGCCTGAGGTGCGGTTTTAGAATTTATCGTAGCACCGATTCCAGCAGGGATCGCGAGAAATACGTTTGTGCCGTCTCCGCCAACATCGATCGATCTAAATCTTCCTTCCAGGTGAAGTTCGCCAAGTTTGGTTCTGCCTCGAACATCACCGGTAAACCCTACGACACGGATCATCCCGCCGTCCGAATTGATCGATAGCATACCGTCAACGTCACGAACATTTATTGAGTTTTCCTCGCCGTTTATCTGCACCTTGCCCTTTATTCCGGAAACGCGCACATCCCCTTCGGTGGTGATCGTCACGTCCGCCTCGCTAGGAGCAAAAACGTCAAGCCTGCAGCCGCCTCGACCAGATCCCAAACTCCGACCGAGATCCAACGCCGCGTCAACAGTAAGAGTGATCGTGTTTCCATCCTGTTTTTCGTTTACGGTCGCATCAGAACCAAGCCTAGAGCGTGTAACGTCTGTAAACGAATAGCGAACGCTTGCCGCGCTGGTGCCGCGGACATTCACGTTGCATCCATCAGCGTTAACAATAAGGTCGGGCCGACCTTTGAGCACGAACGATCCTTCGCTTCGCGACAGATTCGGCAAACCTGAAACGAAATTCGAATCCCGCAGGGCGGCAAGCGATTCTTCCGCGGCTTTTAGACCGACCTCGATTCCGGTCGTGATCGCTATAGTTGGCACTTCTATTCTTAGGTTCTCAAGTTCCTTCATCTTTTCAAGCTCCGGCCGGAGCTTTTCGAGTTCCTTTTTTGCCGCCTGCGCCGCGACGCTGGCTTGTGCCTTTGAAACCTGGACGGAACGATTGATATCGCGATTGACACGGGCCGATCTGGATTCATCCACCCCAGTACCGGCAGCACTGCGAAGTAGATTTGTGACCGGATTTGGCGTGCCTCCGTCGTTTTTTCGAGTTATCGACAATCGTCCGTTTACGCTGTCCAATTTGATCTGGCTTTCGCCGCTGCCGATCTTTCCGTGCAGATCACGGCCGATGTATTCACCTTTCCGAACCTGTAGGCCGAAATCGTTCATGATCGAGCCGTTCAACGTATTGGCTTTAATCGTCGCACTTACATTAGACGGAAGAACGAGGTTAACCCGGCCATTTACCGTGCCAAGTGAAATGCGGCTGGTAGGATCAACGCTTTGAAACTCGCAATCGACCTCGCCATTGACGGTCGAAAGATTCGCAGTGCCCCGAAGATCACGTGCGATCACGGTACCGTTCACTGTGGACACTTTCGTAATATTTACGAAGTTCGAAACGGTTATGGAGCCATTTACCACTTCGATCTCATTCAAGACCGCGCCCCTCGGCATTGAGAGCTTGAAGGTGACCTCTGATCGTCGGCGGCTCCAGTTTCCGCCTTGTCCCTTCCGCATATTCTGATAGTCTGCCTCGATACGGATTCGCTCAGGAACGGCGTTTATCTTTACATCGATAAGAGCCAGCGTTTCGGCAGAATCTGCAGTTTTTACAGCCTCAACACGTACCTCGTTCCGGTCCCACGCTTCGACGACTACTGAACCATTAATATTCGAAAGGCTTACGCGGCCATCCGGATTTAGTGGAAATGTTTGATCGATCTTTTCGGTCACATCGGTCTGACCGCTCTCTACGGTACGTATTTCGCTCTGAGCAGCCGGCATTTCAGGGATAGTGCCTTCAGAAACAAAAGCCAAACTTGTAAACAAGATGGAATATATCCACGTCATAAAATTGCTCCGATATGTATAAATGGGACGGTTTTAACCGCTTACTGAACAAAAAACACCATCGCCTATAGTTTTGTGACAACTCGTCCGAAAAAGTTGCCTGAACTGGGCGATCGCCGATGACAACTGAGAATTACGTTGTCTTAGCGAGCTCTTAACTGTTATTCTGTTTAATTGGACATTAATGAATAGACGCATCATAGAAAGCCTTAGGAAAAAACTTGCAACCGAAGAAGGATCGGTTAAGGGCCGCGTCTCCGCGCTTAATATCGCTCTCTGCTATCCGAACACTTATTCGATCGGGATGGCCAACCTTGGACTTCATACCATGTATGAGCTGTTCAACAAGATGCCGGAAGTTTCGTGCGAACGCGTCTTTTTGCCCGATCCTGCGGAACTCAAGGAATACGAAAAAGGCGGCACACCGCTTCTTTCGCTGGAAACGCAGACGCCGGTTCGCGATTTCGATGTCGTTGCATTTTCGATCTCTTTTGAAACGGATTACCTGAACATGGCGCGAATGCTCCAGCTATCGGGCATCCCGGTATTCGCATCCGAACGAAATCATTTTCACCCGCTTGTGATAATGGGCGGTGCGGCTTCATTTTTAAATCCCGAACCGATCGCGGAATTCACAGATGTCATTGCCGTCGGCGAAGGTGAGATACTCGCACACCAACTGGTCGACGCGATCGTTGAAAACGAAACGAAAGATCAGATCTTGCTTTCGTTGGCAAAGATCGGCCGTGGATTCTATATTCCATCGTTCTACAATGTGCTTTACAACGAGGACGCCACCGTCTTTGAATATGTACCGAATAAGCCAGGTATTCCGCGTCGTATAGGACGAGCAGTTGCGTCGGTCAATCCGAAAGAAGGTACGCTTCGCCGGGCAATGAAACGAGGCGAGACCGAACTAGCCGAATTTCTTGTCAATCAAGATACGTTTTGTCCCTCGACTGCCGTTTGGGCGCCGGAAGCTGAAATGGGCGATCGGCTGCTCGTTGAGATCTCTCGCGGCTGCTCGCAAGGCTGCCGTTTCTGTTGGGCCGGCTATAACTATTACCCGCCGCGTGTCGTTCCGGCAAAAGATATTCTTGCTAAAGCCGCCGAATGGCGTTCGAAGACCGACAAGATCGGATTGGTCTCGACTGCAGTTTGCGATCACCCGGAAATATCCACTATCCTTCGCGAACTTCGGGCGATGGAATATAGGATCTCGGTATCTTCGCTTAGGCTGGATCAGATCTCAGACGAACTGCTTGATGCGTTGGTTGAATCGAAAGATCAGCAGATCGCGGTTGCACCAGAGACCGGAAGCGACAGGCTTCGCC
>CAZXTS010000037.1:0-18626 GCA_964643745.1 uncultured Chloracidobacterium sp. | reverse complement strand
TGCTTTGGGACGAGACCGAAGAAGACGACCATCGTGACGAGATGGTCGATATAATCGAGCATCCTGATTCACAATGCGTGATCGTTGCTGAACACGCCAATGGAAATTTGATCGGATTTCTCGAGGTAAGTATTCGCCCGTTCGTAGAAGATTGCGAATCAGATAATGTCGGCTATCTTGAAGGTTGGTTCGTTCAAGAGGAACATCGCAGGACGGGGATCGGGAACGGGTTAGTTGCCGCCGCAGAAATGTGGGCTCGCGACCGAGGATGCACGGAAATGGCGTCGGATGCTGAGGTTGGAAACGAACTTAGCATTAAGGCACATTCGTCATTGGGTTACAGGGAAACTTCGAGGCTTGTTCATTTCAAAAAGGATCTTGATTAGGCGTCAATAGGAATGCGTTTTATTCACTTAAGTATAACGATATTGGTATTTGGTGTTATAGGAATTTGCGCTCAATCTACCGAGCAGCAGTTTCCGACGCCTGTTTTTGCAAATCAGATCTCAGGCGAGATAAAGCCGCGGGCTCTTGGCGATAACCGACAGACAACGTATTTTTATACGTTCAACGGTGGTCAGGGCGATCTCTTTTTGAATTTGGTCACAAATAATTTGAACGCGGACATAGATGTTTTTGTTGAACAAGGTCTGCGGCCTCTGACAAAGATCGCCGTATATGCCGACCGAGGCGAAACTGAGACGGGCCGCGTGATCTATCTCAGAAAACAAGAGAAATTACTGCTTAGAATTCAAGGCCGCACACCGAATGATGAACCGGGGCGCTATCAGATAAAGTTCGCCGGTGGCTTCATTGCCGCCGGAAGCGATGTTGTAGTTCCACCGGAGCTCCCGCGGGTCGTGGTAAGGGTCGATGATCCGATCGTCGCTGATCGTGACGAAGATGAAGACCAAGATAAGGATGTGGCGCCGGAAGATAAAGTCCGTTCTGAGCCGGTTCCGTCTAAGAAAAGTGCCGAGAGTATAGCTCCGCCGGTGACCACACGCCCTCGACCGGAACCAAAGGCAAACCCGATGGCCAATTTCAACTTGATCGTTTTGTTTGCCGATGGTTCGCGGATGGAACGTCCGATGACCGAAGTCGTCCGTTTTCAGGTGAATAATGGCACGTTGACCATTGTGAACAAAGGCGGCGGGACTTCTCGATATTCGATGGCGGATGTTGTTAAAGTTTCGATCGAGTGATCATCGGGGCTGAGCGTCGATGTTCTGCCTTAACCTGCCGATCAATGGACTTACCGCATTAATTGTTTCTAGCTCAGCTAATTTTTTTCGTGCTGTTGCGGCATCTCCTTTTCGCAAATAAGCTATCCCCAAATAATAAATAGCCGCTTCACTCTTTGGGTCGATCGCAAGAGCAGAATTGAATTCACGGATCGCTCGGTCGTGATCCGGAGAGCTTCTCTCAACAAATGTTGCCCCAAGATCAATTCGAGCATTAACATTCTTTTCGTCAAGTTTAACTGTTTTGGAATAATACCCCTCGGCCTCTTCGAATCGTTTCGCGTCGAAAAGCGCGTTCGCCAAGACAAGATTTGCTTCAAGGCTTTCGGGTTGAAGAAGAACGCCTCGTTTATAGAAATCGATCGCCTGCTCAAACCGTCCGATCTGTGCATACATGTCACCCGTCTGCATTTGCGCCGCGAAGTTTTGTGGCTCGTCGTTGGCTTTCTTCAGAAGTTCATCCACCGCACCAGCAGTGATCTGCGTAGGTACGGTTCCGCTATTCGAGGAGGCTTGGGTTGCAGAGAGGGGTTCATAGCCGCGATTAAGGCTGTTCGCGCCAAAAAAACCGATCGCCAATCCGGCAACTAATCCGATCAAAAGAAATAGATATCTAGACTGCATCTCAATTGAAATCGAAGTACTAACGTCGAGGCCGCTTAAGGATCCAGTTCTCGGTCGCTTCGTATTCGCCGGCGATAACACGGTTTCCGCCACGGCTTGTATTTACGTACCTGTCTAACCTAATTTTTCCAGATTCGACAAGTTCAAAACCTTCGGAACCAAGACGCGTCAACGCGCGCGCAATAGCATTTTCAGCGGCTCTGTTTTGAATAAGTTTGCTTGTGTCTTGTTGACCGTCAAATCGTGTTTCCTGAAGAAAGCGTGCCACTATTACTTCACCTTTCTCCTGCTCGCTGCGGCACCCAGCCTGCTGAAGGTAACAAATTGAAACTGCCGATGTGACTATCGCATCGGTATTCTCGCCGGTGAACGGAAAATAGGGAGCGCTTACGATCGCATAATCCCACTGGGTCGTTGCGTCACGCTGAGCGAATGTTGTCTCACTTGAGAAAGCTCCCGAAAGCCAAGCGATCTGTATCGTCGCGAGAACAAATATTGCTGCAATTCCAACCTTATTCCTCATTCAATTTCTCCTAAATTAGAATCCGATCTTAGTTGATTACACGCAGAGCCATAAAGCTGGTTGCAAGATCATGCATAACTATGGAGACCCGGCAGCAAGTAGCTGACTCCCAGATATGTAAAGATCACGAGCAAGAATCCGAGTATCGCAAAATACGCAGAACTCCGGCCTGTCCAGCCTCGTGAAATACGAGTATGCAGGAATGCCGCATAGGTTAACCACGCGACAAGCGCCCCGGTTTCCTTTGAATCAAATCCCCAAGGCCTACCCCAAGATTCGTTTGCCCATATCGCACCGGTGATCAAAAGCATCGCCAACCCAGCAAAAGCAAGGCACGCGGTCTTATACATTAGATCATCCAGCGAATCCAAACTCGGCAGACGTTCGATCAAGCGTTCTGTGCGGAAACCGAATAGGATCACAAAAAATGAACCCGCGAGAGCAGTGATCAGGCCGGTTAACTCGACCGGGTTTGTTTTGGTGCTCAGATACAGTTTGTCCCCGTTTGCCTGGAAATAGGCTCGGCCCATTTGTTCAAACTGAATCGGTGTGATCGCTGAAAATTCTTTTGCGGATAGATTTTGTTTTTCAGCCAATGCCTTTCCGGCAACTAGATATTGGGCAGGTTCTGAAGTCAATTGGTCCTGCAATTGTGTTTTTACATCGTTCGCCGATCTGATCCCGCTAACGAGCAATGCAACTGCGATGATTTGTGCGATCAAGCTCAGCTTCAATATGCCGTGACCGATCTTTTTAACGGTCTCGTCACCGCGACTTAAATACCACGAAAAAAAGACTATCACGCCGATCAACAATACTGCCGAGACGACTAACATTGGACCAACGTAAGGAATCTCTAACCTAAACGGAGATGAGATCGGCTTTGCACCCGGTGCGTTTGGGAGAAAAAGGCCCGAGCGATACACAAATTCCGTCAAAACTGAAAATTTGCTGATTGTAGCGATGACCGCGATCCCAAAAACGCTTGACCATATCGCCATTGACTCGACCTTAACGCGGTCTTTTAGCAAATAGATCACGGCGATAGCAAAACAGACCAGTGCAACACCATAACTCAATGATGCAACCCCGACATGTATCGGCCGCCAATAAGAATCAAGCACTGGCGGAAGATCAATGAATTCGTTACCAATAAAACGGGCAAGCGTAAGGATGAGAGCGGCGAGCGGAAGAGTAAATGCACTTAGAACCTGTAAACTCTTCTTTCGGGCAAGGATAAGGGTTGCAACGCCAGCCCCAAAAGCGAATGCGATGCTGTAGTCGTATAAGTTTGCAAGCGGGATATATCTGAAGATCCACGGCGTCTCTTCTGATCCACCGGCCCGAAGCATTGCGATCTCTCGGTCATAACCGGCAACCCACCTAACCAGCCAGCTCGAAAGATTGAAAAAGACCCCTAAAGCCGCACCCCAAAGGCCGATTTTTTGGGCCATTTCAGACGGAGCATATAAATTTGTTAACTGAAATAATGCGGCAAGAATATAGCACGCCAGAGCGATCATCATTAACGACCCGTCGGTCATAAATCTATCGCCCAATTGGATTCGCCCGACCAACATTAGCAAGGCCCCGACTATCGCAAGGATTGCCGGTATGTAGGATCCAATGCCTTTTCCGTTAAATTCTTTTTCGTAGATCTCGGTCGCCATAATTCTAAATCCCCAACCACTCTATGAATTGTCTTCGATCCGTTGGACTACCTTGTTAAATCGCTGCTCTAACCCATCATGATTTCTGTTTGCGTCGCCGCCCAATAGAATTCTATATTCACCTTCACCCTTAGGCTCGATATTCGCCCAAACACGTTGATGAGATGTAAAGAAAACGAAACACAAAGCAAAGATCAATCCAAATCCGCCAAAATACCATGCAATGAAAGCTCCGCTGTATGGATCATATTTTATCGAAAGAACGTGTGCGAATGGAACCTTTTCGAAACCGCTGATACGCCACAAATAGCCTGCCTTCGGAGCACCGACGGGAATGTTGTCGGCCTTTCCTGATTCGAACGCGAATACACGTGTGCGTTCGCCGCCGGGTGGGGTCACGCTTAATACTGCGGCAGGATTATTGTATTCGCCCGAACGAGTGTCTGGCCGTCCTTCCGCATTAAATGTAAAATCCGGCAGAAATTCATCATACTCAACGAAAGTTCCATCCGGAAGCGTTGCGTTTCCCAAACGAGGTATAGTTATCCTTTGGGTTTCACCGGTTGTTTCAGAACGTACATTCAGTTCGATCGATCTGGCACTTCCCATTCGTGATGCTTCGGCCTGAAAGAATCGAAAGCCGCGGTAGCTGAGAGGATTGTTCATAGACACATCGGCGATCGTTTGTCCGTATTCCGGATCATCTATCTGCAGACGTGTCCGCCAGTCAAGTGTATTCGCAACGCCGATATTTCCGCGCGGATCGATCAGCTTTTGTTGAATGTCCACACACGCAACGTTAAACGGCAACTGAACGTCATATTTCTGCCGCTCATCGAGATCGATCTGGATCATCTGGATCTTGTCGGACGAATCGCCGGGGATCATCTGAACGTCAGCGTCGAAACCCGTAATATTGGCAACAAAATGCCCTAGAAATAACGTCAACAGACAAACATGGACAATATATGCACCAATACGGTTCCATCGTCCTCGCTCACCAAAAACTGTGACGGTTTTCCTATTTACCTGTCGAGAAAAATCTTTTGATCCATCCGCATCTACAGGATATTCACGGTGATCAATCTCAGTGGTGGTTGATGATAATTTGCTGGCCCGAAACGCCTTGTCGGCCAACTTCGCAGCGGTATCAAGGGAATCTGCCTTGATCGAATACTCGCGAGTTTGCCTCAAACCTTTGAGCCACGAGTCGGTAGCCGATATCTTTGGTTTTACAATATATGACCATGCCGAAGGGAAACGGTCGATCGATGCAAGTACCAAATTTAGCGAAAGTATCAGGAGGATCGAATTGAAATACCAAGTATGGTAGATATCAAACAACCCCAAAGCGGAATATACCGATCTTTCAGCAGGGGTGAGAGAGGCGAAGTAAGTATCGAAACCGTTTACGTTCTGCTGAACGATCAGCATCCCGATCATCGATAGCAAGACCAAAATACAAAGAAGCGACACGCCGAATCGAACAGAGCTAATAAAGCGCATAAATCGATCGACGAAACCAAGAGATCCTTTGGTTTCGCGACGCGTTGCTTCGATCGTTTGTTCTGATGCAGCCATTCGACTATATCTGTAAGGATATATTACCGATTCTTTCCTGTCACTTTGTTCAAGATTAGAAGAACTTCTCACGAAAAGTAGAGTGCTCATCCGGCAGCAACTTTAATTCTGATCGAATCACGGTTATTCTATTCGCTTAAGGTAAATGGCTAGAACCATCATGATCGAAACCGCCGCCAAGGAGATCAGCCCTGTCCGGAGCAGTTCCGCAAGAGAACGGATCCAGGCCTATGTTGAATTAACAAAACCGCGCATTGCCGTGATGCTGGTCTTAACGTCAGCTGCGGGATTTTATTTGGGAACCGCCTCAGCTTTTCAGCCGATATTGTTCGTAAACGCAATGGTCGGGATCGCTCTGCTCGCGTTCGGTGTCGCGACATTGAATCAATGGGTTGAACGAAGGACCGATAGCCTAATGACCCGAACTGCGACGCGTCCGCTGCCGTCCGGCCGATTGGCATCAGGTGAGGGACTGGTCTTTGGACTAATACTTTGTCTAGTGGCCGAGGCGTATCTTTTTGTACTAGTAAACACGATCACAGCGATGCTTGGCTTGGTCGTAATTGTCGGTTACGTACTTTTATATACACCACTGAAACGCCTTACATCTGCATCGACCGCTATTGGGGCAATACCGGGCGCTATGCCGCCGCTAATGGGCTGGACCGCGGCCGCGAATGAGATCACATTGGGTGCATGGGCATTATTCGCCGTGCTTGCGATCTGGCAATTCCCCCATTTCTTGGCCATTGCGGTCATGTACAAGGACGAATATGAAAGAGCGGGAATAAAGATGCTGCCCGTTGTAGACAAGTCTGGAAGAGCTACGTCTTTTCAGATAGTTATGTTCAGTTTCCTCTTGTTGCCGGTTAGTTTAGCACCGTTCTTTTTGGGGATCGGCGGTATTTATTTTTTAGCGGCGGCAATAATTCTGGGCGTTTGGTTCTTTGTTGAGAGCATTATCGCGGCGAGGCTCTATACCCCGGAACGTTCAAGGAGGCTTTTAATGGTCTCGGTGACATATTTGCCGCTGTATTTTCTTGCACTGACGCTAAACCACTGATCGTATGAAAGTCGGGCTGATCGATGAAATACCTGAAGAATCGGTTGCCGAGCGGAAACGGCGGCTGAGGGCAGGGTCTAATCCGCCTTCGAACAATGGCGGCGGTGATGGACCCGATGACGGCGGTAACGACCCACGCGGAAAACAACCCGCACCAAGGCGGTTTGATGATGACGAAGAAGAAAACCGGGTGCCCGACAAGGCGAAGGTGGTCACATGGTTTTTGCTGCTGGTCGTTCTGATGACGTTCGGCGGCTTGATCGGGGCGTATGTCGTAATTGCCACAAATAATGTACTTGAATGGCGGCCGTTCGCGCTGCCGCTGCCGATTTGGGTGAGCACGTTCTTGATCCTCATTAGCAGTATCACATACGCATTTGCTCAAGATGCGATCGAACGAAACGACCAAAAGCGCTCGCAGCAATTCCTGATCGGAACAACCGTGCTTGGTGCCGCGTTCATTTCCTCGCAACTGCTTGCGTGGATGGCACTTGTGAATCAAGGCCTGTATATGGCGGGCAATCCGTACGCCGGATTTTTCTATATAATGACGGGGATCCACGCGGTTCATGTTGCAGGCGGCATCGTCGCTCTTGGAGCGATATTGCTCCGGGCCTGGACGCCCACAGAATATGGCCCGGAGCTCGAATATCGGCGAAATCTGGCGCGGTCCGTAGGCTGGTACTGGCATTTTATGGGCGTGCTCTGGCTCGTGCTTTTTGTTTTGCTCGGTTTTTGGAAATAAGATGGAATATCTTGGCATCTTTCCCCATTTAAACGCCGCATTAAATGCACTTAGCGGATGTTTTATCGTCGCCGGATTCTTATTTATCCGTCGAAAAGAGATCTCCAGACACCGATTCTGCATGCTTTCGGCGAGCATTGTTTCGGCTCTATTTCTGGTCTCTTATCTGACACATCATGCCCTGAGGACCTATTTTTTCGGTCTTGGGCCGACGCGGTTCACCGGCGAAGGCCTTGCGCGGCCGATATATTTCACGATCCTGACCTCGCACACGATACTCGCCGCGATCGTCGCTCCGTTTGTCCTAAGGACGCTATATCTTGGCATTAAAGGGGTTTACGACAAACACAAACGCCTCGCAAGGCTAGTTTTTCCGGTCTGGCTTTACGTTTCGATAACCGGCGTGATCGTTTATCTGATGCTTTATCAGATTTATCCCGCCAGATGACCGAAATTTCTTGCTAAGACCGAAATCCGCGTGCTATTATCGAAATTGTTGAAAAGTTGATCACCGAAGATGCCCGATGGCGGGGATCGCGGGGGAACCAAAGTCGAGCAATTCGTTGCAAGACAGGGGCGAAGCGTTAATGATCAATAAACGCGGGGATAATCTTTCGTTCCTAGCCCGTCAGCTAACCTCGTAGGTGTCGCAAAGAAGTTACTGCAAGTTTGACCAAAAGTCGCGATATTGTGTGTGCTTCGCGCTTCTGCTTCTTCAACATTCAAGCAGACATCCGGTCTTCTCAAAGGGAAAGATCCCGCGGCACCAGGTCGCGGGATTTTTCTTTCCAGTGACGTCGTCAAGATCACCCACACCAAAAACCCTTCCAAACGATCAAATCCATCCCCGAAACTAGCCCGAAATCTCTCATCTGTGTGCAAAAATGACACACCAAATAGCCAAATGACGGCCTCCCGCTGATGCTGTTCTTTTTCTCACCACATCTTTGGCGGCTGTGACACACTTAAATTTTCTGTTGCACCAGGGTTGCATCTGTGCGATAGTGTTGCACGGCAGGTTTTAGAAGGGCGATCTGAGCTATGGACAAGATAAGCCAATGGACAGTTTTTACGGACAAGAGCCATGCGATCCACCGCGGCAGCATGACCGTTTCGATCAGTACGAATAAGAATCTCTACCTAAACGACGTCGTATTCAAAGCCCTCGGCAAGCCGAAAAGCGTGGAATTGATGTTCGACGAATTCAATAAATGGATCGGCATCAAAAAAGCGGACCCGAATCTCCCGTATTCGCGCCGCGTTCGGCAACACGCCCGCGACAAAGGCTATTGCATCACGATGGCCGGATTTACGTCGCGCTTCGGTTTGAAGATCGACGCCACCGTCCGCTTTCCACACTGCTTCGTCGACACCGAAGGCGTCCTCGTCCTCGACCTAAAACGCACGATCACAACCTCCAGCCCAAGCCCAAGATCCGGTTAGGCAGAGCCTGTCGTCAGCAGGTGTCCGTAGCCCGCACGTGAGTATGGGCTCGTTTGAAAGGTGGGGCATTGTTGGAGTTATCAAGCCGGTGTACGGCAGACGGCTCTGCCGTAATGGTGAGCGGAAGGGCTTGCCCTTCCTTTGCTGATTTACCTCATTCCTCAGGAGGCTGTGCCTCCGCCGCTTCAGTGATCGGAGGCAGAGCCTCCAAGAATCTTCTGGGAAGCTGGCCGGAAAGGCAAGCCTTTCCGCAGAACATAGCGGCAAGCCGCGAAAAGCTGAAAGCTAAAAGATAAAAACTAAAAACCAACGGCCGCGGGCACAGTCGTTATCTCTCGCGGCTCTGGGCTTTGATCGCGATGAGCGGGACACGCGCGTTGGGGTCGAAGGCGACGCGGGCCGGTTTTTGTTCGACCGGGACGCGAATGGTCTGTTTGCGTTGTGTTATGTCGAGCACTGCGGTCTTGAACGCCGACGCGAGCGGGTCGGGCGAGTCTTCCGCTTCGGATCCGGCGGGCGGTGCGGTGAGAAATGCGACCTCTAGCGGCAGCCGAAATGCCTGCGGCGTCAGGCGGCCCTTTTGAGTTTGCGTGATGTCGAAGACCATTTCTTTTTTCGCGTCGTCGTATCGCTGAGTAATACTAAGTTTCGGGTGCGAGGTGCCATAGACCCATTGTTCGAAGAACCAATCCAGCTTTTGGCCCGACGCCTCTTCCATCGCGCGGATAAGGTCCGGCGTTTCGGTGTTCGCAAATCGGTGCCGTGTCAGATAAATATTGACCGCCTTCCAGAAATTTGCGTCGCCGACCTGTTCGCGGAGCATGTGGACGACCACGGAGCCCTTGCTGTAAGTGATCGCCGGGCGGTCAAAGAGCTTATCGACATTTCCAGCGTTTAGATTAAAGAGCGCGAAAGGGTTTCCTTTCGCCGCCTCATCTGCCATCACTTCGTCGGCATTCACGCCGATCTTGCGTAGGTAATCGCGGCGGCCATAGAGCTTTTCGCGGACGGCTGCTTCCATAAATGTCGCGAAGCCTTCGTTGAGCCAGAGCTCGGCCCAATTGTTCATCGTGACGTTGTTGCCGAACCAGGAATGTGCGATCTCGTGGGCAACGAGGTCTTCTATAAGGCCTTGCAGGAATGGCGTTTGGGCGGCGAAGATCTCGGTGTCCGCCATCGTCGTCGCGGTGATGTTTTCCATTCCGCCGAACTGAAAATTGGCGACGATCGTCTGGTCGTATTTCGCGAACGGATAACCGATGCCGGTCAATTCTTCGTGTATTCGCAGCATATCGACCGTTTTGCCGTAGGCCTTTTCGATCATGAATTCGGTGCCGGGATACATATAATAGCCGAGCGAAATGCCTTTATATTCCTCTTCTTTCTTGGTGTATTTGCCGACGATGAACGAGATGAGATAGGTCGGGTGCGGCCTGCTCATTATGTGGTGGATGGTCTTTGTGCCATCGTCGTGGACCTCGCCGCCGACAAGTTCGCCATTGCCTATCACGGTCATGTCAACCGGAACACGGATGAGCGTTTCGGATGTCGCTTTGTCAGAAGGGAAGTCGAACGAAGGGAACCAATGATGCGCCTCTTCGGGCTCGCCCTGTGTCCATATCTGGTCGGAATGCGAAATGCCGTCCTTTTCGCTTTTTGCATCGACGAAATAGATCCCTTTCTTCGGTGTAGCGGAATATTTGAAGCGGAACTTTATCGATTCGTCCTTTTTGTAATCGCGGTCGAGCGTGACGGTTACTTTGCCGGGAGACGTTCTGTAAACGAGCTGTTCGGTTTTGCCATCGAGCGTTACGCTTTCGAATTTTAGATCGCGTGCATCAAGCACAGCGGTGCGGAAACCATCGGCGAGCGGTTTTAGTTCGACGATAGTGTCACCAAAAACGGTGCGCTTTTTGTGGTCGAACGAAACGCTGATGGCGTAATGCTGGACGTCGTAGGTCCGCGCGCGGTTGAAATCCGGACGTTGGGAAATTGCAGCCGAGGCTGTAACGAAGATCGCAAAAAGAACGACGAAGGAACGAATGCTAAAGGTTTTCATTGATATATATAATGCAAAGATCGATGGATCCGATCAGAAGAATATTGCCACAGAGAGCACAGAGATCTTAGAGAACTTCTCCTCGGTCTCTGTGTTCTCTGTGGCAAATATTTTACGGGTTCAGATGTTTCTCAAACCAGCCGAGGACTTCCTTGTGCCAGAGCTCGGAGTTCTGCGGTTTTAAGATCCAGTGGCCTTCGTCGGGGAAGATCACCAGCCGCGACGGAACTTTGCGAAGCTGCAAGGCGGTGAAAAGCTGCAGGCTTTGATCGACCGGTACACGGAAATCTAGCTCGCCGTGTGTGATGAGCGTCGGCGTATTGAAATTCGTAACGAATTTGTGCGGCGACCATTTCTCGTAAACTTTCGGATTCTCCCAAGGCATTCCCTTGAATTCCCAATTGACGAAAAAGATCTCCTCGGTCGCGGTCGCCATGCTTTCGAGATTATAAACGCCTGCGTGCGAAAACAAGGCCTTGAATTTGAACCGCGGGTCGTCATTGTGGCCGAGGATCCAGTCGACCATATAACCGCCGTAGCTGGCACCCGCGCCGCCGATGCGTTCCTTATCGACGTAAGGGCGTTTGATCATCTCGGCGATGCCGTTCTTGATATCGACGAACACTTTGCCGCCCCAATCGCCGGTGATCTCGTTTACGAATTGCTGGCCGTAACCGGTCGAGCCTCGAGGGTTCGGCATAAAGATCACATAGCCCGCGTTCGCCCAGATCTGCGGATTCCAGCGTGTGCTCCAGGCGTCGTTCCATGCACCCTGCGGGCCGCCGTGGATCAGGACGATCATCGGATATTTTTTTGTCGCGTCGAAATTCTTTGGCTTGACGATAAAGCCGTGGTTCGGCGTGTTTTCGGCTCCTGTCCATTCGATCTCTTCGGGGCGGCGGAGGCCGAGATCGCCGTTTGCTTTGCTCAATGCGATACCGGCGGTGCCATCGATATTCGCGGCGTAGATCTCGGGCGGTGAGGTCATCGACATCGAGCTGAACACAAGCGTTTTGTTGTCGGGCGCGATATTGATGCCGGTGATGAACGGGTATTTGTCGGTCAACGGAAGCTGGCGGACGTGCGTCGCAATCCGCATACGAAAATCGGGTTCGAGCGGGACGGAATAGACCGGATGTTTGCCGCGTGCCCCGGCGGTGAAATAGATCGTTTTGCCGTCGGGCGAGAGGATAAATTCATCGACCATTTCGTCGAAGCCGGTGGTGAGTTCCTGGGTTTCGCCGGATTGTCGATTGAACCGCATCAGCCGCCAGCGGTCAGCCTCGAACGTCGCCGTTGCCTGCGAACGGAACAGAATATATTTGCCGTCCGGAGTGTAAAACGGCGAGACGTCGTAGCCCTTATTATTCGCGGTAATGTTACGCGGCTGGCCGCCCGCGATCGGCATAGCGAAAATGTCGCTGTTGGTCGAAGCGGCCTCGATCGGGTCTAGATTCCTGATGAATACGACCTCTTTGCCGTCCGGTGAAAAAGAAAAATCGTGGCCGGTCGAAGCGGAATACGGCGGTGAATCATAGTCGCCGGGCGTGAGGTCGCGTGCTGCGCCGCCATCGACGGAGATCACAAAAACGTGCGTGCGTTTGCGGTCGCGCCATTCGTTCCAATGTTTGAAAAGCAGTCGTTCGGTGACCTTTGCCTGGACCTTGGAATTCTTCGCCTTTTCTTCTTCGTCACCGTTGCATTCTTCGGTCGTGCATTCAGGATAAACGTCCGAACGGAAGAGCAGCCATTTGCCGTCAGGCGACCAAACGGGGCCGCCGGCGCCGGTCGGATATTTTGTTACCTGCCGCTTGTTTGAGCCATCGGTGTTCATTACCCAGATCTGTCCGCCGGTATTGAAGGCGATAAGGCGTCCATCGGGTGACCAACGGGAACCGTTGTTTGAGGTGTTTCCTTCAGTCAGTTGTTTCGTTTCGCTTCCGTCGATCGTTGAGCGAAAGATGTGACTTAGGACGCGATTGTCGGATTTGTTGGCGACGCCAACCGTGTACAGAACGTGACGGCCGTCAGGCGAGAGCTGCGGATCGCTGACGCGTTTCTGCGCCAGCATATCGTCGAATGTAAATTGAGCTGCGGCCGGCATCGCGGCCACAAAGACGAAAGCAATAGCGAAGCAAAGTGCAAACCTTTTCATGATCATTTTCCTTTTTCGTGTTTGAAAGCAGTGTTACAGGCAATATTACACGAAAGTTGGGATGCACGCATTTTTCGGCCAAGATGTTCGGATGTAATTATCCTTTCTCCTTGAACCGGGAACCTCGAACTAGTAACCTTAGGGAAATGAACAGACCGCCGCCATATTTTCCGCAGAATCAGCTTTCGCCGCCCGACCCGAAGCGCTATCGAAATTTTAAGATAATTGTTGGTGTTGTCGCGTTTTTCGCTGTCCTACTTCTAGCCGGCATCGGCTATGGTCTTTATTATCTGATCTCAAGTTGGTTTTGATCAAAAAAGCCCCGCACTTCGGCGAGGCTTTCCAATAATTCATAAATATTCAGTTTATTATTGGTTCGTTGAGCGTTGGTTCAATGTCGCAGCGGCTCGTCGTTTTGCGCTGTCGATTGCAAGCTGCTGTGCCTGCGGAAGCAGATCGGCCGCCTTTTGCAGTTGGGTATCCTGTTCATTGAACACTTGGAACGAAGTGGTCATTCCGTACGCCGCGGTCACGAGTTCTGCCCTAAGGCTTCGTTCGATGAACTTACGTTCCTTGTCGATCTGCGCAGGTGTGTATTTATATTTATTCACTGCAAATGTACGGAACGCGGCAAAGAGCTGATCGGTGATGGGCAGATCTTGCGGCGTGATGTCATAGCCGAATTTGATCGGTCCGGGGATGCGGTGCGATTCATGGCCCGGAGCCTTTCCGTGTACAACATCTAGCGCGAATGCAAAGATCGGGTTGATCATCTTTTGTAGATGTCGAGCCTGTTCGATCGGTATCGTTTCGGGCTTGATCTCAACGTCAGGCTGAATACCGCCACCCGCATAAACGGTGCGGCCGCCGTCGGTCTTGGCCGCAGGGCCTGTGGGCTCATCGGTCTTCGTCTCGGCACCCGGGCCGTTGCTTCCGGTGTAATAGCTGTAACGATTTCCATCCGAATAATCACGCTGAATAACACGTCCGGACGGCGTTTGATATTTTCCGATCGTAAGCAAGAGCATCGAGCCGTAATCAAGTTGGAACGGGTTCTGGACCAGAGCTTTACCAAAAGAGGTCTCGCCGACGATCAGCGCACGGTCATGGTCCTGCAGAGCACCCGCAAGGATCTCAGACGCCGAGGCGGAATTACGATTCACGAGCACGACGAGCGGCATAGTTTCCGGATTCGGATTTTCAGCATAAAAAGTATCGCTAACGCCCTCGATGCGGCCTTTTTGGCTGAAAACAAGCTGCCCCCGCGACAAAAAGGTGTTTGCGACGCGATAGGCTTCACGGACGAGTCCGCCGCCGTTGTTCTTCAGATCGAGAACAAGCTGTGTCATCCCTTTCTTTTTTAGGTGTGCCATTGCCCGGCGGAATTCGTCCGAGGTGGTCTGGTTGAACGCTCCGGTCATTGCGATATAACCGACGCCCGGCCGGATCATATAAGCTTCCTGGATCGAAGGCTGCCATACGGCGTCGCGGGTAATGTTGATGGTCTCGCGTTGGCCGGTCGCGTGTCGTTCGATAATAAGCTTTGCCAGCGTGCCGCGTGGACCGCGAAGGGCATTGCGGACATCGACGAACGATTTTCCGAGCATCGATTCGCCGTTCACCTCAACGATCTTGTCGCCATAGCGAAGACCTGCTTTATGTGCCGGAGCCCCATCGAAGGTCGCGCGAATATACGTTGCGATGATATTGCCGTCAGGGTCTTCAAGGTCGCCGATGGTCGCACCGATGCCGAAATATTGTGAGCGTTGCTCGGTACGAAACTGTTCGGTTTCCTTGGCGTCAAAATAATTGGAATGCGGGTCGAGCGAACGGAGCATTCCGTCGATCGAAGATTTGAAGACGATGTTGTAGTCGATCTTCCGGCCAGAGACGTAATTCTGTTCGATTATACCGAGAGCCTCTGAAAGCTCATCGGAAATGGCCGCACCAGTCGCCGGTGACGCACCCGTCGGCGCAGGCTGCTGGCCGCGTCGCGCGGAGGTCTGCGGCTGAGGGAAGGTGCTCAAGACCAAAGAAAATAAAAGTGTAGTGAAGATGGGCAAGGAAAAACGTTTTACCACAATTACTGCTCTCCTGTTGCCGGGGTTCCGGGATTAGAGTGATCCGATAGACTACGGAAAATGATATCACTCATTTGAGGTCAATGCGATTCAAATAGTTGCATCTGAGTACAGGTACACGAAAATCGAACCGTCGCTACTTTGGCGGCGGGTGTAAATCGAATAAACTCTTTTTCTGTAAACACTTTCATTCCTTGGAGCTATCTCAAATGAAAATTCGTGCCTTTTTCGTATCGCTTATTGTCTTAGTTTTTGCAACTGCCGCTTTTGGCCAAACAAAACTGCTTCGGTTTCCCGATATACACGGCGACCGCGTCGTATTTAGTTACGGCGGTGACCTATGGACGGTTTCAACAAGTGGCGGAACCGCGACCAGATTAACGTCGCATCCAGGAGTCGAGACATTTCCGAAGTTTTCGGCGGACGGCCGGTGGATAGCATTTACGGGACAATATGACGGAGACGAACAGGTTTATGTAATGCCGTCGGGCGGCGGTGAGCCGAGGCAACTGACGTTCTATCCTTCGCGTGGTCCGCTGGCTCCACGTTGGGGTTACGACAATCAGGTTTACGGATGGACGCGCGACGGAAAGATATTTTTTAGAAGCTTGCGTGATTCCTGGTCGCTGCCGATCGCGAGGCTTTATACCGTTTCGCCCGAAGGCGGGCCGGTCGAACCTTTGCCGATGCCGGAAGCCGGTTCTGGTGATTTTTCGTCGGACGGGACAAAGATAGTCTATTCACCGCAATCGCGCGATTTTCGTCCCGAGAAACGCTACAGCGGCGGACAGGCGAACAGGCTTTATATTTTTGACGTTGCGACGAACGACGCGAAACTGATCTCCGATAATCCGCGCTCGAACCGAGACGCGATGTGGATCGGAAATACGGTCTATTACATTTCGGACAAGGACGGCAAATTCAATCTTTATTCGTATGAGCCCGGAAACGCCAGAACTACGCAGGTAACGAAAAATCGCGATTGGGACATTCGCTGGCCGAGCTCTGACAATCAGGGAAAGATCGTCTGGGAACGCGACGGCGAGCTTGAGGTTTTTGATGTTTCGTCGAAGCGGTCGAGTAAGCTGACGATAAATGTTCCGAATGATGGAGTTAACCGAAGAAAACGGCAGGCGTCGGTAGCGAATCTGGTCAGTTCTTTCGGCTTGTCGCCGAAAGGCGAACGTGCGGTATTTGCGGCACGCGGCGATATCTTTACCGCTCCGATCGAACGGGGCGGCACACGAAATCTGACGAATTCATCGGACGCACATGACAAGTTTCCCAATTGGTCGCCGGACGGACGGACGATAGCTTTCGTTTCGGACAAGACCGGCGAAGAAGAGATATGGACGATTACGCATGACGGCTCATCGCCCGCGGTTCAGATAACGACGGGTTCGAAGGCGCAGAAGTACGCGCCGGATTGGTCAGCGGACGGGAAGAAGCTTTTATATAGCGACAAGGACGCGAAGCTGTATGTCGTTAACGTCGAAACAAAACAAAAGCAAGAGATAGCGAATGCTCGAAACGGCCTGATCTTTAATTATGCGTGGTCGCCGAAAGGGAATTATGTCGCCTATACGCGGCAGACCGAGAACGGTTTGGCTTCGGTGTTCGTCTGGAGTTCGGCGGACAACAAATCTTACCGTGTGACGCCGGAAATGTTCGGTGCTGGGAACGCGGCGTGGGATCCGAGCGGCGATTATCTTTATTTCATCTCGCAGCGGGAATTTGCACCGCAGATCTCAAATTCCGAATTCAACTACGCGACCAACCGAATGTCGCAGATCTATTCGCTGGCATTACGAAAGGACGTAAAACACCCGTTCCCGTTTCAGGATGATGAGGTGACGATAACGCCGGAACGCCCGACTGCGGGTTCGGCAACTCCCTCACCCTCGCCTGCTCCTTCGCCAACGGACAAACCGGAAACGATCGACTTTGACGGCATCGAATCACGTGCTGTTAAGGTGCCGCTGCCGGCGGACAATTACAACGGCCTTTCGGCAAACAGAGGGCATTTGATCTATGCCGTGACGCCGCCGTTCTATTACGGCCGGCAGGCACCTGTGCAGTCATCGCTGCGGATCTATTCGCTAAAAGACCGACGCGAAACGACGCTGATAACGCCCGGATTTGGCTATGCCCTTTCGGCCGATGGTACAAAGCTGATGGTCACATCGACGGGCGGTTCTTACAATCTGATGGATGCAAATCCGCAGGGCGAGCGTTCGCGAAAAGCGGTATCAACCGCTGGTTTGGTGACGGAGATCGATCCGGTCGCGGAATGGAAACAGATATTTAACGAAGCATGGCGGCGTTATCGCGATTGGTTTTATGTCGAGAATATGCATGGCTTTGATTGGGAAGCGATCCGGCGAGATTACGAGAAATGGCTGCCGTATGTCGCTCACCGAGCCGACCTGAATTACATCATCGCCGAGATGAGTTCGGAATTGACCGTGCAGCACGCATATATCGATGGCGGCGATATGAACCTGCCGCCGCGTGTTCGAGTTGCGTTGCCGGGTGCGAGATTTGAAGCGGACAAGGCTTCGGGCCGTTACAAGATCTCGAAAATATTCACCGGGCAGAATGAAGAAGATATTTATCGAGCGCCGCTCGCCGAGGTTGGCGTGAACGCACGGCCCGGCGATTATCTTTTGGCGGTCAACGGCGAAGAAGTTAAGACGGACAAGGACGTCTATGCGTATTTCCGGGGCAAGGCCGATGCGGCCGTGATATTAACGCTGAATTCGTCGCCGACGATGCAGGGCGCACGGAAAGTTTCGTTCCGGCCGATCACGTCCGAATCCGATCTGATCTATCTGAATTGGATAGAGACGAACCGCAAACGCGTGAGCGACGCTACGGGCGGACGCGTCGGATATATCCATATTCCTGATATGGGGGCGGCCGGAATTCGCGAATTTATCAAGTGGTATTATCCACAGCTTGATAAGGAAGGTTTGGTGGTAGATGTCCGTGCGAACGGCGGCGGCAACGTTTCGCGGATGCTGATCGAACGTCTGCGGCGAAAGGTGTTGGGCGTGAATTTCCGACGCGGGGATGCAGATGGAAATACCTATCCTGACGGCGTCTTCCGTGGGCCGATGGTCGCTTTGCTCAATGAAAATTCGGCCTCGGACGGCGACATTTTCCCGTATATGTTCCGCGAAGCAGGGCTCGGGCCGCTGATCGGGAAACGTAGCTGGGGCGGTGTTGTCGGTATTACGAATCGCGGAAATCTGATCGACGGCGGCGTGGTCAACGTGCCCGAATTCGCGCTTGCGAACTTGAAAGGTGAATACATCATCGAAGGTTATGGCGTCGACCCGGACATCGAGGTAGATAACGACCCGCGTTCCGTCATCGCCGGCCGCGACCCGCAACTAGAACGCGGCATCGCCGAGGTAATGAAAAAACTAACATCAC
>CAZXTS010000036.1:0-19768 GCA_964643745.1 uncultured Chloracidobacterium sp. | reverse complement strand
GCTTCGGTAAGAAATTTGTCGATCTCGCTCATTCGAGTTTGGATTATCCGGTATCGGCGGAGCTTTTTCAATCGGTCGGCGTGTTGCCGAAGCCGGACCTATGGTTTAGATTTCAAATAGGCGAATATGGCAGTAACTTCAGACGAATTTCGAAACGCACTCTCAAGGTTTGCCAGCGGGGTGACCGTCGTCACGACATGCAGCTCCGACGGGAAGCTAAACGGGCTTACCGTTTCGGCATTTTGCTCCGTATCATTAGAACCTCCGCTCGTGCTTATTTGTATTGAAAAGGCTGCAGCGGGAAATAGAGTGATCGCTGAATCATCGGTATTTGCGGTCAATATTCTATCGAACCATCAGGCAGAGCTTTCGGAACACTTTGCGTCGCCGATCGTAGACCGTATGAAAACTGTCGACTTTACGATCGGCATGCTGGGGCTTCCGCTTTTGTCGGAAAGCGTATGCAGTTTGGAATGCAGTGTGAAGCATTTGTACGACGGCGGCGACCATACGATCTTCGTCGGGCAGGTAGAACACGCAGAATTCCGGGAAAACGATCCACTGATCTATTTTCGATCCGGCTACCGTGAGATCGCTTAGTGCAAATAAGCTGGGCGGGTATTATTGGTCAATAGTCTTTTAACGTGGCTGCGTAATTCTCGTAATTCGAGACCATCTCTCGAATAGAATCGCCGCCAAATTTTTCACGCATCGAGTTTGCGAGAACCACCGCGAGCATCGCCTCGCCGATCACACCTGCTGCCGGGACGGCCGTTATATCAGACCGTTCGAATGCCGCAGGACTTTCTTCTTTCGTTTCGATATCAATAGAATTCAAAGACTTTCGCAGCGTTGAAATCGGCTTTAGGTAGCCACGGACACGAACCTCTTCGCCATTTGTGATGCCGCCTTCGAGCCCGCCGGCACGATTTGTTTCGCGGGTGAAGGCTCCGTTTTCGAAGCCGATCTCATCATGAACTTCGGATCCGGGTCTGCCCGCATTGGCGACGCCCGTACCTATCTCAACGGCCTTGACGGCGTGTATCGACATTATCGCCCTCGCGATGCTGCCGTCCAGTTTATCTTCCCAACTTGTGTGCGAGCCAAGACCGACGGGAACGCCAGCAGCGACAACCTCAAAGATACCCCCGAGCGTGTCGCCGCTGGTTTTGGCATCGTCGATACGGGTGATCATGTGTTGTTCGGACATTTTGTCAACACAACGCAAAGGAGAGTCGTCGGGGATCGCGGTGATCTCTCCCCAGCTTCGCCACATTGGCGAGGCCGATATTTCACCAAGGCGAATGACGTGGCTGAGTATCTTGATCCCAAATTGTAAAAGCAACTGCTTTGCAACGGCACCGGCAGCAACACGTGCTGCGGTTTCACGGGCAGAGGCGCGTTCGAGGATATCGCGAAGATCGCGGGTTTGAAATTTTTGGCCGCCGGCGAGATCGGCGTGGCCGGGACGTGGACGTGTAACGGTCCGCGGATTCTTCGGCGCGTTGACGATCTCTTCGTCGGACATTATTTCGGTCCAATGAACAAAATCTTTATTTTCGATCTGCAGTGTGATCGGGGACCCGAGTGTTTTTCCGTGGCGCACTCCCGAAAGGACGTTGACAACATCAGATTCGATCTTCATTCGCCCGCCGCGTCCATAGCCTTGCTGCCGCCGCCAAAGTTCGTGGTCGATGGCGGAACGGTCAATACCCAGGCCGGCCGGAACGCCTTCGATAATTGTTACGAGAGCCGGGCCATGCGATTCGCCTGCGGTGGTGAATTTGAAATGCATTAATGAGATTCTGCCACAGAGAGCAGTGATAAGGTTAATCGAAAGGGAACTGAAAGCGTCACGAATCCGCAATGCTATCGACCGCAGTAACGGATCTCCGTTTTCGAAAAACTATCAGAGCGATCGAGGCCAATATCAGTAAGCCGCCGACAAGCGTTTGAGGCGGGAGCGTTTCGCCTAGAAAAATATTACCGATGATAACTGCGATCAGTGGTGTTACCAGCGAGATCATCATCGCTTTTGTTGACTCGATTCTGGCCAAAAGCCAGTAATAAAGCCAAAACGCGGCGATCGTTCCGGCGATCGTTAGATACAGAACGGAAATAATGGCTTTTGTTGTCCACGCGTGAGCGAACGGGTTTCCTTCGGCGATCAGAGCATAGATCACAATCGGCGGCAGACCGCAGATCATTTGGGCGGTCAGCAAACTGGCAGGATGGATGTTTGCGGCTTTTGCCTTTACAAGGATCGAAGCTTGTGCCGCCGCATACGCACCAACAACGATCGCGACGGATCCGGCGAAAGCCAGAAAACTCTCGACTCGAAGCTGATCGAAGAAAATTATAGCAACGCCGACTATTCCGATTGCGACCGCTCCGATCTTGAGTTTCGTGATTCGTTCATTCGGCAAAAAGATCCATGCGAGCGCGAGCCCGAAGACCGTTATCATTGCCTGAAGAACTGCTGCAAGGCCCGATGTAATGTATTGTTCAGCCCAGAATACGGTGCTGTAATTCAGAGAGAACTGTAGTAAACCTGTCAGCAAGATCAACCGCCATTCGGTTCCGGTTTTGGGCCAAGGTAGCTTTTGAAAATAGATTATCGGCAGGAGAATGGCGACCGCAAGCAGAAATCTCGCCGATGCAAATGTGATCGGCGGCAGGTCCTCAAGCCCGAACTTGATAAAGATCCACGTAGTTCCCCATATCAGGCAAAGAATTAACCAAACTAATACCAGCATAGGAAATACGAGATCTTGAAATTATTTCAGATGGCTTGGTTATGAATCTTAGATCCTAACTCCGTTCATAAAAACTGAGCGATGTTTCTCCCTGCTTCAAGATGCGCCATCGCCGAAGAGAACCGATCGCATCGGGAAGTACGTGCTTGGTGTGGTGTTCAGCGACTAACATTCCGTGTTCGTTTAGAAGGCTGCTTTCAGGCAATCCGAACTCAAGAAGCACGACAGTGTAATCAGTTTCGTATGGCGGGTCGTAAAACACAATGTCCCAGCCCGATTCGTGCTTTCGGCCGCAGAAATTCTCTGCCGAGAGTGCCTGAATATCGGTTTGTTCCTCGGGAATATCAAGCGAATCCAGATTTTCTTCGATCAAAGCACAAGCACGGCGGGAGCGGTCCACGAAAGTTACATGTGCGGCGCCGCGGGAAAGAGCCTCGATCCCTATGGCACCCGTGCCCGCGCAAAGGTCCAGAAACCTTGTGTTTTCATTAATTTGCGGAGCCAGAATGTTGAATAAGGTTTCGCGGAGCCGGTCGGAGGTCGGCCGCGTTTTGTTGTCGGCCGGGCTCTTTAAGATCCGTCCGCCATAATTGCCCGCAATGACACGCATTTTTCTATCCTATCCCAGCGAGCCGAAACTTTGCATCCGAATGAATGCGTTCGATCATTCTTTCAGTCTCTGCGGTTCGCCGTTCTCTGAAAAGCAGCCTTTCTGCTTCATCACGTGCGGCTTGCAATAATTCAATGTCGCGGACGATATTGGCAATTTTGAAAAGTTGTATGCCCGACTGCCGCGTACCAAGGATCTCGCCCTCGCCGCGGAGCTCAAGGTCCTTTTCGGCGATCTTAAAACCATCGTTCGTGTCTTCCATTATTCCGAGGCGTTGCTTCGCAACGGCGGTCTTTTTGTCGCCGGTCAGCAGCACGCAATAGCTTTGCTCGGCACCGCGGCCAACGCGTCCCCGAAGCTGGTGAAGCTGAGAAAGCCCAAATCGTTCGGCATGTTCGATGACCATTGTCGAGGCATTTGGGACGTCAACGCCAACTTCGATTACGGTGGTCGATACGAGAATATCGAGTTCACCTGAAACGAATGCCTGCATGGTAGCTTCCTTTTCAGCGGCCTTCATTTTGCCATGGAGAAGCCCGATCCTTTGACGCGGAAAAATTCGATCACGAAGTTCCTCGAACATTTCGGTCGCGGCCTTAAGATCCAATTTCTCCGATTCCTCTATAAGCGGGTAAACGACATAGGCCTGCATGCCAAGTTTTAGTTCGCGTTCGATGCCTTTATAAACTCCTTTGCGCTTATCTTCGCCAACGACGACCGTTTTGATCGGCGTGCGGCCCGGCGGCAGTTCGTCAATTATCGAAACATCGAGATCGCCATAAACGGTCATCGCCAGAGAACGTGGGATCGGAGTCGCGGTCATAACCAGAATATCGGGATTTTTGCCAAGCTTTTTCAGAGCGGCCCGCTGAAGAACGCCAAAACGATGCTGCTCATCTATAACGGCAAGCCCGAGCTGTTCAAATTCCACTGCTTCCTGAATTACGGCGTGCGTCCCGACAACGATCTGTGCTTCGCCGTTCTTGATCAACGCTTGTGCTTTTCGTTTTTCCGCGGCCTTTAGACTTCCAGTAAGAAGAACGACCGAATAACCGGCCGATCCAAAAAACCGCATCGCGTTTTTGTAATGTTGTTCAGCAAGTATCTCTGTCGGAGCCATCAAAACTGCCTGATAACCGTTCTCGGCGGCAACGAACATCGATATGAAAGCAACTATCGTCTTGCCGCTTCCGACGTCGCCCTGGATCAATCGATTCATCGGAGCATCAGACCGCATATCTGCAAATATCTGTTTGATTACGCGACGCTGTGCCTCGGTAAGTTTGAATGGCAGCAATTTCGCGATGCGATCCTTCACGAGATCATTTAGCTCGATGACAGTTCCTTTCGGTTCTTTCTGCCGCTCACCCCGAACCAATTGCAACGCGAACGAAAGCCAGAAAAATTCTTCAAAGATAAGCCGTTGCTGGGCCGGGCTGCGGAACATCTCATAATCGGAAATACGCGAATCTTCCGGAGGAAAATGAATGTCGCTTAAAGCAGTTGAACGCGGGATGAGCTTATTATTCGCGATCACCGATCTTGGAAGTGTTTCTTTGACTGATGCAGTGTCCAGATGCCGCAAGACGTCAAAGATCATTTCGCGCATCCGTTTTGTTTGAAAACTTCCAAGCTTTCGGTAAACGGGAACGCGGCGGGCCGTATGAACAGTGGCAAATTCGGGCGATATTTTATCGTCATCTGTTTCAGCTTCTTCGTTCGCCGCTTCCGGGTCGTGCAGCGTCGAGTTTTGAAGAAGTCCGAACGCCTCCGGATCGCCGTCGGACGGAAGGATCTCAAGTACCTCAGGTTTTTGAACCTTCAAAACAAAAGTATTTCGGCGGCCGTCCCATTCCCATTTTCCGTGGGCTATCATTCGAACCCCGCGAACAAATTTCTTTGTATAAAACTCGATTATCTCGTTAGCGGCCTTCCCGGAAATGAACCACATCACAACCACAGGCTTTCGCTGGCGTTCGCGGTCTCCGGCGTTTATCTCGAAAATGTAGAGCGGCTGCTGCTTCGGGCCGCGGTGTTTGCCGACGCGGATCGCTCCGGAGACGCGAACATATAATTCGACGGACGCTTCGATACCATCAAAGAGCTGATCTATCTGGATCAGGTTCGAACGGTCTTCGTATCTGGCAGGGAAATAGTTGAGAAGATCTTCTACGGTTACATCACCCGGCTCGGTCTTACCGGCATAACCCGCGACGGCAACCGCGAGCCGTTTTGCCATGGTCGGCGAAAGGCCGCCGATCTCTGAATGCGAAAGCTCAACGAGCGGTGTTGCGAGCGAGATCATTTGGGATTGATAGCAATAGTTGACCGATCAGGCTCGGACCGGGAACGCGATGAGATTGTGAATAAGATCTTTTTGCGAACCCGAGAGATGATCGAACCTAACGGCAAATCCGATCTCAAACACATGGTTGGTGATCGTTCCATGGAATTCTATGCGTAGGCCAGGTCCAAGCGGCAGAAACATCCTTATTGGTTCACCGTCGATGACATCCCCGCCTGACAAGACGAAACAACCGGTATCGCTGATATCACTGATGGTGCCGGTCTGCCGACCTGAGGACGCCTCCCATGTGATATCAATGGCAACCGTATTCCTACTGGTTTTGCGACGGTCGAGCCCGCTGCGCCTATCGTTCATCATCTATTTCGATCGTCTCCCCAGGATTTTCTACTTCTATCGATTCTTCTTCGAAGGGTACAAAATCGACCGGAGTTTTGCTCTGGAAATAAAAATAAACCGGCAGTCCGAGCAAGATCAGGCCGATCCCTATCAATGAATTATAAGTATCATCGTAAAGAGTCTGAAGAAGCAGCCAAGCCGTGACAAGAAGGAAAACCACCGGAACGATCGGATAACCAAAAGTCCGATACGGACGCTCGGCATCCGGATAACGTCTTCTGAAAATGAATACCGTCGAAGTGATGAGTCCGTAAAAGATGAACGAACCGAATATCACGTAATTTGTCAGCGCATCAAATGAACCAGAGAGGGTGAGAATACTTGCCCAAATACCCTGGAAGATCAGAGCTGTTAGCGGAATTCCGGTGGCTGAAAGCTTTGAAAATCGTTCCGGAAACAGCTTGTCTTTAGCCATCGCATATGGAACACGTGCACCGGCGAGCGTAGAAGTATGAAGCGAGCCGAGCGACGAGAACATCAATCCGATGGTAAAGATCGCCACTGCGGCACCGGCCAATAGGTTCGCCCCGTCACCTGCAAAAAATCGCTCCGCGATCACCTGAGCTACTGCAGTATTTTCAGGCACGCTGGCGATACCTGCAGGGTCGAGAACGTAAAAATATGCGATGTGTACGAACGTGTAAAGAACCATTATCAGGATCGTGCTGCCGATGATAGCGATCGGGATATTGCGATTCGGGTCTTTAACTTCGCCGGCGACGAACGTCAACTGATTCCAGCCGTCATATCCCCACAAGGCTCCGAGCATTGCTGCGGCAAAGCCGGCAAAGAAGGAATAACCAACCGAGCCATACCGCTGAGCTTCCGTCACATCGGTACAAGCGGCTCCGGCAGCGTCCATTCCAAAATGTCCAAAGCTTCCGCCGCTGACAAAAGCAAATGCTCCAAGTCCGACAAGCAAAACGAGAGCGATCTTAACGAAGGTCAGGGCGGTTGCGATCCTTCCGCTTATGGCCACCGAAGCCGAATTCAGCGTCGTGAAAATAATGATCACCATTATTCCGACGATCTGCAGCGTTGTGACCGAAAATGCGTAGCCGAACAAGTCTGTGGAAAATAGGGTTTGGTCGAGCCGGTTATCCAAATAGGTATTCAGAACCATGGCGAAGGCGACGGCTAGCGCCGCCATCGAACCGGTCTTCGCGATAAATATCTGCATCCATCCGTACAAAAAGCTCGATGCCCGACCATAAGCGTCTCTGAGAAGCACATACTCCGCGCCTGCTCGAGGTTTCATCGCGGTTAGTTCGGCATAGGTGAGCGAACCAGCAAGCGACAAAAGCCCGGCGGCTACCCAGGCCGTTATGACCCATCCGCCGGTTCCGACATTACACGTCATAATGCGTGCCTTGAAGAAAACTCCGGTCCCGATCACGTTTCCGATGATGACCGAAATAGCGGCGAGCAAGCCAAGGCCGCGGACAAGTCTGTAAGTATTCTCAGAGTTGAGCGTCATAATTTTGTTTGGACGGGGAGTGCGTAAATTCTGCATCATATTACGCCAAAAATACAGTGAATGGAAACGGTTACAGCATAAACCGTGCATGCGACCGAAGAATAGCTCCGTGATAATATCAACCGCATGCGCTACCTGGCTCTGAATGCAGATGAATTGATCGTCAGATTGCTCGACGTTTCGCGACGCGAGCCGGTATGCATTTTGGACAGCAGCGGCGTGGGTCATTTGGGCTCACATCTTCTGATCGCTGGTATCAGACCGGTCAAACAATTCGAATCCAGCGACGAACCGAATGAAATACTGGCCAGGTTCGACGAATTTGCGACGCGAACCGGCTGTGCCGGGATATTTACGCTGTCATATGACCTCGGCCGGAAAATGCTTGGGATAGGTGATCGCATCAACACTGCCGAACCCGATCTTTTCTTTAGCACATTCGACGTTCTGGTGGTGCACGATTATATCGAGGGTCAATCGTTCCTTACAGGTAACGATGATCGATTCGAAGAGATCGAGAAGATGCTTGCGGTCGGACGCATAGCGACAACTAAGCCAGGCACGATCCGTGAGCCTAGATCCAATTTCGATCGAGCGAATTATTGCCGCACGATCGAAACAATAAAAGAACATATTCGGAATGGCTATACCTATCAGACGAATTTGACGCAGAAGATCAGAGTGGAACTGGCCGAAGGTGACGCGGCGGAAGATATTTGTTTGAGGCTGCGCAACGAGCATCCAGCTCCGTTTGCGGCATTTATTAAGCGTCGCGATTCGGCGGTCGTTTCTGCCTCGCCGGAGCGTTTCTTTCGTATTTCCAAGAAAGGTTCGTCGTTTTATGTCGAGGCATCGCCTATAAAAGGGACGCGACGCCGCGGGATCGACAAAAAAGAGGACGATCTTTTGCGGAATGAATTAGTGAATAGTTCGAAGGACCGGGCAGAGAACATGATGATCGTCGATCTGCTCCGCAATGATCTCGGGCGTGTCTGCCGATTCGGTTCGGTCAAGGTCGAAAAGCTTTGCGAACTCGAGGAACATCCTACACTCTTTCATCTTGTCTCGACGATCAGCGGCGAACTGCGTGAAGGCGTTAGGCCTTCCGAGATCTTGCAGGCACTTTTCCCGTGCGGTTCGATCACAGGAGCGCCGAAGATAAGCACGATGCGGATCATAGATGAACTTGAGCCCGATCCACGAGGGCTTTCGATGGGTGCAATTGGAATTTCAATTCCCGTTGGAGCCTTTCAAGGGCTTGAACCGGGAATAGACACGAGCGTCGCCATTCGAACAATGGTCATCCGAGAGGGCATTGCCGAATTCAACGTGGGCGGCGGCATTGTGATAGACAGCGATCCGGCGGCCGAGTACGAAGAGTCGCTTCTAAAAGCAAAAGCGCTCTTGAACGCCCTTGGCTGATGATGCTAAATTTTTCAACCTTTCCGGAACTTTTTGATTCGATCGGTGTCTATTCAACTGAAACCCGCAACGAGGAGGCAACAGGATGAACCGACCGGAAATTAACGTAACGCCGCTGATCGACGTGCTGCTAGTTCTGTTGATCATATTTATGATCATAACGCCAATGAAACCTGCAAAGATCGAGGCGAAGATCCCGCGGGAGCCGGTGAATGATGGTGCTGAGCCGCCGCCGCTTGCTTTGGTCGTAACGGTTGACGTTTCGGGACGGCTTCAATTGAACAACGAGCCATTTCATTCGTCAATAGACGAACCTAAAGTGCTGATCACGCGCCTGAACGAGATCTTTCTTCAACGAGAAATAAACAGGGCTTTTGCTACCGGAACCGAGGGAACGGCAAACCCGCGCATCGAAAAAACTGTGTTCATAAAGGCGCCATCGAATCTGGCATATGGCCCGGTCGCAAGTGTCGTCGATATCGTCATAGCATCAGGGGCAAACCCCGTCTCGCTGCAGATCGACCGATTGGACCAGTAGCGATTGCTGTCCAAACGGCTGTGTTACAATTTCCATAACTCCGGTCGCGCATTCGCGCCAACCGGCATTACTGTCCAAGTCATCAAAATTGACGTAGATGGTGAATTACTACGAGACCCTGAAGGTATCACCAAAGGCTTCGCGGAATGAGATAAAGTCCGCGTATCGTCGACTTGCGCGAAAGCTCCATCCCGATACGAACAATGGTTCCGAGCAGACTGCTAGATCGTTTGCTGCGATAGCCGAGGCATATGCCGTTCTTGGCGACCCAAAAGAACGGGCAAGCTATGACCGGCAGATCCTGAAAGCCGAGTTCAACGGCCTGGCTAATGGTGATTCGGTTTTTGCCACGAACAACAGTCACGCTCGCCGCTGGCGTCAACTCGTTTACGAACACCGCTACAACGAGATAATCGACCGGATGATCGCGGATGAGCGCCGCGAATCGATGGCATTGCAAAAGATAATCTTCCCGACAGTCGCTTTGTTTTTGTCGACGCTGGCCGTAGCGATACTAAAACCCCAATATTTTACTGAAGCACCGATGATAATGAAGATCGTCGTGTTGACGCTTTTTGTTGCGGGGCTGATCCACTTGATCGGGCGAATTCGAGAAGGCTTGGAACGATACACTTACTATGAGGACGAGATCCACGAATCGATTCTTGATGACCGCGAAGTTGTCCTAAAGCCGCATTCAAGGCTGTTGGCAGGGGCCTTTTTGGTCGTTGGCATAATCGGCAGTTTTGCCCTCGGGCTGGTGATCGGGCAATATTCCGAAGTTTCATTCGTCCCAAAGATACAAAATATCGCACAGGCCATGAATCCGGAATTCCTATTCTATCCGCCTATATTCGTGCTTATCGTCGATCTGATGCACACCTTCGCACTAAAGGTCGAAGGGTAGTGCTTCCCGATTTTAACGCACTACAGGAGGTTTCATTAGTAATAGAACAAACTGCGTCTCAATAAGCGATAAGATTCTTTTCCGGCCTAATCCTTGAGGTTGACCAAATCGATATGCTTAAATAACGGCATCCCCATTTTTCTGACCTGCTCTTGTTGAGATACGAGGAGAGTCTCCTATGATGGACGGAAGAATTTTTGAACTGACAAATCTTCTAAACGAACGGCTTACTCATCCGTGGACAATCGAGGAGATGGCAAAATGCGTTGATCTTTCACAACCCCATCTGCAAAAGTTATTTAAAACCGAAATCGGAACACCTCCAAAGACCTACCTTAGAAATCTTCGCCTCGAAAAGGCTCGCGATATGCTCGAAAACGGACATCTTCAGATTAAACAGATTGGACTTCAGACCGGCCTTGTGAACGACAGCCATTTTACCCGCGACTTCAAAAAGAAATTTGGTTTAACACCGACCGAATATCGCAAAAAGCAATGGGAAATCGAACAGTCAAAAACACCGGATGGTAAGAAATGATCGTTTTCGCCAAAAAAAAAACAGTTTTCGGCAAGAGATTTCTGTTTACAGGAATACTGAAATCAAGTAAGAATAGACATTGTTTAATGCGGTTAAAATCTTCTTACTCCGAGAATTGATCTAGATGAGGCATCCCTCTAAATACAGTCTCCAGGGCACTACTTTATTCATCGCCGGATTTTTTATTGTCGGGCTTTTGGTTTCAAATGTTGCTCTTCTAGTCCAAAATCGAGATCTTAAATTGAAAGCTATAGGTGAAAATTTGGTTCCCACAGTCGGGAGAACCATGCCGCCCATAAGCGGAATAGATATCAACGACGAAAAGTTAGATTTTAGATGGAACTCCGACGAAAGTAAGACTCTTCTGCTAATTTTCTCGCCGCGATGCGGATTTTGTCACGAAAATATGCCCAGCTGGAATTCTATTATCGAAAAGATAGACAAGGAGAACTTTCGGATCTTGGCAGTGTCCAGTGTCCAAGAGGGTACCAAGGAGTTTGTCGAAAAATACAATCTGAAAGGATTTCCTGTGATTTCTGAACCCGATGCGAGAATTTTAGTCGATTATGGGATGCAGGTTACACCCCAAACAGTTTTACTGGACGGAAATGGAAGAGTGGAAAAGATATGGCTTGGGGCAATACAAAATGACCAAAAACCTGAAATCGAAGAGGTTTTGTTCGGCAACTATCAGTAGGACTTTTTTCTCGGTGCTTTTAACAATATTGATTTTCGGGGGACTCGGCGTCGCGTGTCGGCAAAATGAGCCTATTGTTAATTACAACACCAACCGAGACTTGCCGATGTGTGTGAATCTAAAATGCTATGACGATTCTGACTGTGGGAGCAAGTGCACTTGTGATTTGAGTGCAAATGCAAAACTTGGTAACTGTGTTGCCAAATAACTAAAATGAACAAACGCTCGCTTTGGGCGTGAAAATAGGAGGAACAATGAAGAATAGATTTTTGCAAATAGCAATGATCGTTGTGATGACAGTAAGTTTTGGCTTTACCTTTCAGCAATTAAATGTCAGAGCACAAAGTCCTAACTGCCACGGGCTGAGTTGCACAGATGGGACTGACTGTGGAACGAAGTGCTTTTGCAATCGTCCAAGCGGTTCCTGTATTGCAGATGAAATGCAGCTTCCCGATTGACTAAATCGGACTTTTGATAACTGACGATTAAGAATCCGTCTCACGAGACAATTGCGGGAACGCAATTTAAGGCTCGTGGGACGGATGTTATCTTAAAGATGGTAAATGGGAAAAACATTTGGTCTTTCTTATGCCGGGCGTTTTTGCTTGGCCTTGTTTTTCCTCTATTTTCAGCCGATTTTTTCGCGCAGGATCCGAAAAGCAAAATTAGTGGGCAAGTAAAGGATCCTTTCGGCCATTTGGTTGTCGGAGCGAAAGTTGTTTTGACGGGTGAGAACGGGGAACAACTGGCTATTATTACAGATGGGGTGGGAAAATATTCCTTTACGCAGATAAAAGCGGGTAATTACACTTTGGAAGTCGAGAAGACTGGATTTTCTATTTACAAACATAAAGACATATTCCTTAGCGGTGATCCTGTAATTATTGACGTTGTTTTACAAATAAGGTTAGAAGAACAGAAAGTAAGCGTAACTGATACTGATACAAGGCCTGATCCCGCTCCGGACAGAAATACTGATACAACAGTTCTGCGAGAAAATGAGCTGGCAGCCCTTCCTGATGACCCGGATGCTCTAGAGGCTGCCTTGCGTGCGCTCGCCGGACCATCTGCGGGGCCGGATGGGGGAGAAATCTATATAGACGGGTTCCTCAGCCGAAATATTCCACCCAAATCCTCAATACGCGAAGTACGGATTAATCGCAATCCGTTTTCTGCCGAATTTGACCGAATTGGATATGGACGAATAGAGATAATAACCAAGATTGGTTCTACTAGTTTTCAAGGTTCGGCTTTTTTCGCTTTCAGTGATGAAAGCCTGAACGCTCGTGATAGTTTTGCGGACTATCGATACCCTTTTCAGCTTAGGCGATACGGCGGCAACCTTTCGGATTCCTTTCTAAAGAAGAGAGCATCTTATTTTGTCGATATTGCCAGACGTGAACTCGATGACAGCGCAGTCGTTAGCGCAACTATACTTGATGAGCAGCTTAGAATTGTATCCTTGCGGAGAAACCTCGTAAACCCACAACGATCCGTACATTTTAATGCCCGCACGGATTTTCAGTTAGGTACAAACAATACACTAAGTATCCGTTACGGAAATTGGATTAACTCTAATGTAAACTCAAATGTTGGAGGACTGATTATTCCAAGCCAGGGATATAAAACAACCAACAGTCGAAGGACTTTTCAGCTAATTCAGACTTCTGTCCTAAAAGAAAATTTGGTTAACGAATTTAGATTTCAATTTGAACACAGTCAGCGAAGGAATTTGGGTGACACCTTATTGCCGGCGGTAATTGTCAGCGAATCATTTTTTGGGGGAAGCTCACAAACCGGAAATTCTTTTGTGAGCGAGAACAGATTGGAAGTAAATGACAACATTACTGTAGTTCATAAAAATCACACTGTAAGATTGGGCGGACGTTTTCGCGCAACTAGAGTAAATGACACGTCACCAAATAATTTTGGAGGAACTTTAATTTTTACGGGTGGGCTGGGGCCTAAATTGGATGAAAACGGCGAGATTGTAATCGGGGACGATGGTACCCCGATCATGGAGTTGATCTCAAGTATTGAACGGTATAGACGAACCGAGTTCTTTAGACAGCAGGGGTTGCCCCAAACTTCAGTCAGGGAACGAGGGGGAGGCGTTGCGCAACTTTCAATTAGCGGTGGTAATCCGTCGGCAAAAGTTACTCAAGTAGATTTTAGTGCGTACCTTCAGAATGATTGGCGGGTTCGTCCGAATTTATCGTTTAGCCTGGGGTTGAGGATGGAAACTCAGACTAACATCGGTAAGAATCCTGATTTAGCTCCACGAGTTTCGTTTGCCTGGTCTAAGGAAACAGGTAGGAAGAAAAAGCTTACGACGGTAATACGCGGTGGCGCTGGCTTGTTTTACAGCAGAATTTCTGAGAACTTGATTCTTCAGGCTCGAAGGTATGATGGGAACACATTAATGGAATATAGAATTAGCGACTCTGGCTTACTGGACAGTTTTGATGGAATTCCCGGTGTTGAGGAATTGGCCTTTTTAGGACAACAGGTTGCATTGCGCAGAATTGGGGCCGTTATTCGACCTGCAAGGGGATTGCATTCAGCCGTTAACGTGGAACAACAACTCCCGTTTGGATCAAATCTAACAATAACATTCTCGGATTTCAGGGTTTGGAATGTCCTAAGATCAAGAAATGTCAATGCTCCGTTCGAGGTTAACTTGCCTAGACCTAACGAGGATTTTGGAGACATATACCAATTTGAATCAAGCGGTCAATTTGAATCAAGACGACTTCGAGTCGTTTTTTCGAAACGTTTTGGTCGGAATAATTTAGATGTTCGGTATGATCTATTGTCCGCAAAGAGCGATACTGACGGTGTTGGAAGTTTTCCAATTAATCAGCGTGATTTTTCGGGAGAATTTGGGCGGGCATCAACAGATATTCGGCACTCATTGTTTGCAAATGTGTTTTTCACACTGCCCCAGAAAATTCGGCTGTCGTCAATGGTTATTGCGACGTCAGGCCGGCCTTTTAATATCACGTTGGGTCAGGACTTGAACGGAGACTCACTTTTTACGGAAAGACCGGCATTCGCTACTAACGTTAATTCCCCAACAGCGGTCCTAACGAAATGGGGGGCGTTTGACACAAATATTGATGCTAACTCAACGATTATCCCACGAAATTACGGGACCGGATCCCCGTATTTTACGACGAGCATCAGTATAAGTCGAACTTTTTCTATAGACTCTGTCTTGGGCCAAAGAAGGAAGTCCGACAAGAAGACTCCGAGCCGTTTTAGTCTGAACCTCTCCAGTCAGATTTGGAATGTTTTCAACAGCAACAATTTGCAAAATCCAATCGGGAATCTCACATCGCCGCTCTTCGGAAAAGCCATTTCAATGGCCGGCAGCTACGGGCGCGGAGATCCGTTGTCTGGCGGCAGGGTTGTTGAATTCCGTGCGCGATTGTCATTTTAACGATCTGATCTTAGGAACACATCTAATTGCTTTCAATTTACCGTTGGCAGGCCGAACTCCGCTTGACTTACCCGAATTTGTATTGTATCTTCCAAAATTTAACCTGGCAACCGGGAAGATTTTTAATTGGTAATTGGTAGGTAATTGGTAAAGGAATAGATTGGTAAAGGAATAGATGGCAAATCATAAGTCAGCAGAAAAGCGGATCAGGCAGAACGCACGCCGCAATGAGATCAACAGAAGCAACCGCAGCAAACTGCGTACGCAGGTTAAGAAAATGCGTACGGCAATTGCCGGCCAAGACAAGGCCGCAAGCGGTGAACTTCTGAACCCGACGGTTTCGATCATCGACAAAATGGTCAATAAGGGTGTGATTCACAAGAATACTGCGGCCCGCTATAAATCAAGATTGACAAAGCACGTAGCAGAGCTTTCGTAAAGTTATCTGCTAAGCGTTTTTCTCCTTTGCGGAGGTAGCTTGTGAACGGCCGCCTCCTTTTTTGCGCCCTGCCGTTCATGCTTCAATATGAGAGATCAGTCTTCTCTTAACGACTCAAGAGCGACTTCACGGTCGTCGAAATGGAATTTCTCGTTTCCGATGATCTGATAGTTTTCGTGGCCCTTGCCGGCGATGATCACTACGTCGTTCGGCCGGGCGCTGGCGATCGCCGTTCGTATGGCTTCGCGGCGGTCGGAGATCGCGATATATTGGCCGCCAGACGTTTTAACTCCAATTTCTATCTCCGAGATAATCTTCAGCGGGTCTTCGGTTCGTGGATTGTCTGATGTGATTATCGCAAGATCACTGCATTCACCGGCGATGCGGCCCATTGGTTGGCGCTTCGTTTTGTCACGGTCGCCGCCACAGCCGAAAACTGTGATTATTCGGCCTGTTGCCAATTCTTTTGCGGTTCTGAGAGTGTTCAATAAGGCATCGTCGGTATGCGCATAGTCAACGACGACCGCAAAATCCCCGTCGTGCTGAACACGTTCAAAACGGCCGGGAGCTCCTACGCAGGTCGAGAGTCCTTTGACGATGCTGTCGAGATCATATCCTAGTTCAAGGGCCGCGGCGGCGGCCGAAAGCATATTATAAACGTGCGGCCGACCAACAAGCGGGGAAGTGATCGGACGTTCGCCTAGCGGTGTTTTTAGAACGAATGAAGTGCCTCTGAGAAGAGAGACTTCAATGTTTTCCGCAGTAAGATCCGCATAGCTGCCCTGTCTCTGCGAAAACGTTACGGTTTGTTGGCCATTAGCAGACAATTCGTCAGCTAATTTCGCTCCCCACTCATCGTCAATGTTTATAACGCAGGAGCCAGGCCTTTCGCCTAGCCGACCGTCAAACAACTTCTTCTTCGCGTCGAAGTAGTTTTCCATCGTCAGATGGTAATCAAGATGATCGCGGGTCAGGTTGGTGAAGATCGCCACGCGGAAACGCAGCCAATTACAGCGGTGAAGATCGATCGCTTGTGATGAAGCTTCCATCGCCGCAAATCCACAGCCTTCTTCGACCGCCTGTTTTAGAAAGCGATTCGTATCGCTAGCCTCGGGCGTGGTTCTTATTGCCTCTTCGCTGCGGTCGCCGATGCGGTATTCGACAGTTGTAAGCATCGCAGGTTTCACGCTCGCAGCTTCAGCAAGTGCATAGCAAAGATAAGTTGTCGTGGTTTTGCCGTTCGTTCCGGTCACGCCAACAAGGTCGAGCTTGTGCGAAGGCTCGCCGTTTATGATCGACGCCGCTTTTGCAAGAGCAACGCGAGCATTTTCGACCATTAGCCATGCACCTTTGAAATTATCCGGCGGTTCATATTCCGATATAACACCGGCGGAGCCTCGCCGCATAACGTCATCGACAAAACGATGCCCGTCAACTGTCGCGCCTTTTATCGCGACGAAAAGCGAGCCCTTGCGAACTTGCCGCGAATCGTGGGTCACATCCGTAACTTCGGCCTCTGATGTGATCGGAGGCGAGCATTGTAATTTTTCAGCAATTTGGTTGATCTTCATTTGTTGGAATTACGAGGCAGATTATACGATACGACGAAACATAGGACGAACAACGGCGTGAAAATTTCGTATAGTTAATGCAACGGAGGTTTTGCGATGAACTTTATCAAGGTAATTTTGGCGATACTGGGGCTGATTCTTGGCGTGATGGTGTTCTTTTGGCTGGTCGGAATTGTAACGTCTCTCCTGTGGTACGGGCTTTGGATCGCTGTGATCGGCGGAGTGGGCTACGGGGTTTACAAGCTTTTCACAAAAGCGGAGGACAAATTCGTCGGCGCAGGTTCGGCAAGATCTGAACTCGGCGACCGCGATTTCGATCTAAGCTGGGACGAATACGAGAAAAAATACCTGAACAAGTAATTCGGGTCGTGACAGCCGGGTTTGGAGCGGGAGCTGAGACGAGGCTTTTGAGCTTCGTTGAGTTTGACAATCCAAAATCCAAAATCCAGAATCTAAATCGTTATGCCGAGGTGGCGAAATTGGTAGACGCACTAGTCTTAGGAACTAGCGTCGAAAGACATGCGAGTTCGAGTCTCGCCCTCGGCACCATATTTAGTGATCAACGGCCGGTGGTCGGTTGTCAGAAATGACAGACGCAGCCGGTCTTTGATTCTTAAAGTGAGCAGATCAGCAGCGGTCGGTCAATGGTCGAATACTGACAACCTGCAACTGACAACTTCCGGCTGACGCGCTATCCTTTTCCTAGTAAATGAAAACCGAACTTAAAGACATTTCACCGACTCAGAAGGAGTTGATGATAGAGATCCCGGGCATCGAATTGAAGGATGCCTATTACAAGATCAGCCAGCGATATGCCAAAGGAGCCAACGTGCCCGGCTTTCGCAAGGGCTTTGCTCCGCTGGACGTGATCCGCCTGCGATATAAGGAAGAGATAAAGAATGAAGTTCTCCAGCTTGTTCTTCCGGAAAAAGTAACTGAGGCTATTCAGGAGCACAAGCTCCAACCGCTGACAGAACCCCAACTGCATATCGAAAACGTCGAAAAGGTTAAGGTCAATGGCTCAGAAGCGATCAATCTTCACGCTCGTATCGAAATAATGCCGGAGATACCGGATCCGAACTATAAAGGCATTGAACTCGTTCGGCGTGTTAAGCCGGTCGAGGAAGGCGAGGTCGAGGATCTGATAGCGAATCGTCTGAATCAGGAAGCGGCTTTGATCCCGATCGAAGGTCGTAAGTCAGAGCTTGGCGATACGGTCATTGCGGATCTTACCGGAACATTTGAAGACGATCCTGAAGGCGAGCCGATCACAGCCGAGGACCTCGAGGTGGTTCTCGGGGACGAAGTGATCGAAAAGTCATTTACAGAAAATCTTGTCGGCGTTTCGGAGGACGACGAAAAGGAATTTACCGTATCTTATGCGGAAGATTTTTCTTCACCTGCTCTTGCCGGCAAAACCTTGCATTACAAAGCCAAGATCAAGTCGGTAGGACGGTCTGAAACGCCGGAGCTGAATGACGAATGGGCGAAGAGTCTCGATGAAGGATATGAATCCCTCGAAGATCTGCGAAAGAAACTTCGGGCCGACCTGGAAACCTACGCTAAGTCCGATGCCGATGCCCGGCTGCGAAATAATGCGATAGCCAAGCTGATAGAACAGAACACGTTCGAAGTTCCGAATGTGCTGATCGAGAATCAGGCAAGAAATCTGCTGAACAATTTTGCACGCGATCTTCAGCAGCGAGGCATTGATCTAAATGGGGTCGAGAACGATTTTATTCAAATGGCGTTTCACCAAATGCGGACGCAGGCAGAACGTGACGTCCGCGGGGCAATGCTGCTTGATAAGATCGCTGAAGCGGAAAAGATAGAAGTTCCGCAGGCAGATGTTGATGAAGAGATAGCGAAGATGGCCGAAATGTACCGCACGACGCCAGAAGAGATTCTCGCGTCACTCGAACGACAAGGCGGTGCGGGTACGATCGCGAATAATCTTAAGACACGGCGATCGATCGAGGTGATCGTCGAACACGCAAATATCACAGACGGCCCTTGGGTTGACGAATCGCTGACCGAACCGGGTCAGGAGGAAGTAGCTGAGGCTGCGGAAGAAAAGCCGAAGAAGGCAAAGAAACCTGTAGAAAGCAAAACCCCTGCGAAAAAAGCCGCAAAAACGAAAGCGGCTGAGTAGACAGGTTCTGGCGGACCCAATGATTTTTCGCTTGCAATTTTGCAAAAACAGGGTAGAATCGGCAATCGGTCATTTTTCAACTATTTAACGTCACCCTGTTCATGTATTACATAAAGTTAAATATCTTATTCTGAGGAAAATATGGCATTAGTTCCAATGGTTGTAGAGCAGACGTCGCGGGGCGAACGCGCGTTTGATATCTATTCAAGGTTGCTGAAGGACAGCATTATCTTTATCGGGACGCCGATCGATGACCAGATAGCAAATTTGCTGGTCGCCCAGCTTTTGTTTCTCGAAGCAGAAGATCCGGAACGTGATATCAATCTTTATATCAACTCGCCGGGCGGTTCTATCACGGCAGGGATGGCGATCTATGACACGATGCAGTTCATCAAAAACGATGTAACGACGATCTGCGTAGGCCAATGTGCGTCGATGGGAGCGCTGCTGTTGACTGCGGGAACAAAGGGTAAGCGATTTGCTTTACCGCACTCTCGAGTTTTGATCCATCAGCC
>CAZXTS010000035.1:0-19957 GCA_964643745.1 uncultured Chloracidobacterium sp. | reverse complement strand
GGAAAGGCGGCGAATGGAAACTCCGCAACATCACCGACTACATGACCGCCACCGCCTTCAGCCTGCTAGACCACGCCGCCGACAATCGCGAACGCTGGCTGTCGAGGTTCTATGAGATCGGAAATGAAGCAGTGCGGCCCAGGAATGATGGTGAGTTATATGGTTTCCTAATTCCTGCCCCACCAAACCGAGGCTTCGGTCATCCTCAGTACGCCATTGAGAGAGTACTTGAGGATGCGGGAGTCGAAATCACCAAAACTGAAAAAGGCTGGCTCGTCAGGATGGACCAACCATATTCAGGATTCGCAAAGGCCGTCCTCGAACGCCAAGTCTATCCCGATCTTAAAGACGATAAAGGAAACCCAATAGCGCCTTACGATGTTACTGCTCATACCCTGAGTCTTCTTTATGGGTTTGATGTTGAACCGATTACCGCTCCGTTTGTCTTTAAGGAAAAGTCCGGATTGATGTTCGGCGGACTAGTAGGTTGCACCCATACTGGCAAGACCCGACTATACAAATCCGCAGTTCCTTCGATGGACGAAGGGTGGACAAGATGGATACTGGACCGTCAACGCAAGGATTGCGTCAATTATTCTTCCATAGACGATAAAGAAATCTCCGAGACTTCGTTTACACGCAATGGGATCAATCGAATTGTTTTCCCCGATCAATCGGCTGCCCAAATCCTCAACGGCTACGCGAAAGGTTCGATGCCGGATGAATATGTGGGCGGTGTTGGGAAAGAAGGCGTTGAGAATCTGAAGAAGTTTGTCGAGGCGGGCGGGACGCTTGTGTTTCTGAACCGCTCATCGCTGTTTGCGATCGAGCAGTTCAAGCTGCCGATCATCAATGTGACAGCCGGGCTCGACCGAAAAAGTTTCTACATTCCCGGATCTATTCTCCGCACGCAGCTCGACACAGAGCATCCTATCGCCAAGGGAATGCCCCGCGAATCGATCGCCTGGTTCGAACAGTCTCCGGCCTTCGACATACCCCGCGACTGGACGACCTCGGGGGATGAGCCCGGCACGGTGTGGCAGACGATCAAGCGTAGCGACGTTCGTGTGATCGCATCCTACCCCACCGATCCAAAACAGATACTTCTTTCCGGCTGGGCCCTCGGAGCTGAAAAGATAGCGGGCAAAGCCGCACTCGTCGAGATCAAGGTCGGCAAAGGCAAGATCATTCTCTTCGGCTTTCGCCCGCAATACCGCGGGCAATCACTCGCAACATTTCCGCTGCTGTTCAACGCGATCGGGAATTAATAAATAACGCATCGCATGAATATTGTTTCGCTGGAAAATGTTTCGAAAAACTACGGCTTCAAACCGCTTTTTGAAAACGTAACGCTTGGGCTCGAAGACCGCGACAAGGTCGGCATTATCGGTGCGAACGGTTCGGGAAAGACGACGTTCCTGCGTATTCTTGCGGGCGTCGAAGAACCCGATACCGGCCGCGTCGTTCGCGCCAAGGGCAAGTCGCTCGCATATCTTTCGCAGAATCCGCCGTATGATGAAAATCTGACCGTGCTCGAGACGATCTTTGCCTCAAGCAGCGGAGTTATGCAGACCATCCGCGATTACGAAGCAGTCTGTCACGACCTCGCCGCCGGAAACGACGACGCGGCGTTGCTCCAGCGGATGTCCGATCTGCAGCACGAACTGGAAATGAACGGCGGCTGGGATATCGAGGCAAACGCCCGTGCCGTTCTAACAAAGCTCGACATCACCGACACCGCAGCCAAGATGGGTACCCTTTCCGGCGGCCAGCGAAAACGCGTCGCACTAGCCCATGAGCTTATTTTCAAACCAGACATTCTGATCCTCGACGAGCCGACCAATCATCTCGACGCGGACACGATCGAATGGCTGGAAGATTATCTACGACGATATACGGGAGCACTACTGCTCGTTACGCACGACCGGTATTTTCTCGACCGCGTAACGGATCGAATATTCGAGGTCGACCGCAGCGGGATCCAAAGTTTTAACGGAAATTACGCTTATTACCTCGAGAAAAAAGCCGAGCAGGAAACTCTCCGCGAGGTCGAAGGCCACAAACGCGAACAGCTGATAAAGAAAGAACTCGCCTGGCTCCGTCGCGGCGCAAAAGCGCGAACCCGCAAATCGAAACACCGCATCGAAGCCGCACACACGCTGATGGCTCAGCCGAAGGAAGCCGCGAAGCAAGATGTTGATATCGCTATCGGTTCAAAGCGGTTGGGGTCAAAGGTCGTCGAGATCAACGGCATTTCGAAAAGCTATGGCGCGAACATGCTTATCGACGATTTTTCGTATCTGCTAAAACGCGACGACCGCATCGGGATCATCGGTGCGAACGGTTCCGGCAAAACGACTCTGCTCGATATGATCACCGGACGGATCGCTCCGGACACGGGCGAGATCGAGATCGGCCAGACCGTTCACATCGGATATTACGATCAGGAAAGCCGCGAACTGAACGACGAGCAGCGTGTGATCGATTACATCCGCGACATTGCCGAATACGTCACCACGAACGAAGGCGTTCAGATAACGGCGGGCAAGATGCTCGAGCGATTTCTTTTCACACCGGCACAGCAATACGCGGTGATAGGGAACCTCTCGGGCGGTGAACGCAGGCGTTTGTATTTGCTGCGAATTCTGATGGGCTCGCCGAACGTTTTGCTGCTCGATGAGCCGACGAACGATCTCGATATTCCGACGTTGATCGCTCTTGAAGAATATCTCGATGATTTTGCGGGCGCGCTTGTCGTCGTCAGCCATGACCGCTATTTTCTCGACCGTACTATCGAGAACGTCTTTCGTTTCGAACCTGGTGGCAACGTACGTGAATTTGCCGGTGATTACACAGCATATCTTGAAGCCGTCGCTCGTGACGAAGATACTGTAAGCACTCCTAACGTTAGTAAGGGCAACGTGAAGCCTGCCGCGGGCGATACAATTACTAAACCCAAAAAGCTTTCATTCAAAGAAACTCGCGAGCTCGAAGAACTAGAAAAGCGTATCGCTGCCGCCGAAGTTCGTATGCCGGAGATCGAGCAGGAATTGAAACAAGCGGGCAGCGACGCAGGACACGTTCACGAGCTGTTTACCGAGCAGCAATCGCTCGAAGCAAAACTCGAGGCGGATATGACCCGCTGGGCCGAACTCGCCGAACGGGCCGACGCAGCGACGTCCTAAAGGATCACAATTTTAGCCGCTCATACTGAGCGTAAAGCGTCATTATTTCCTTGTTGATCCTTTCTTTTTCCGCAAGCCCGTTTGCCCGATCTCGAAGCTTGATCAGTTCTTCGATCTGATGCTGAATAGCTTCCTGCTTGGTCTTCGGCTCGCGGCTTTTGCTTACATTGTATTTGTCGTCCATTCGTTAATGTTACAACAGCCCGATCTCCTGCGGTCCAAAAGAACTTTACATTCGTAGCGAAAAATTTCCATTCATTGTAGAATTGCGCAATCGCCAATTCACAAACTCGGAGCTTAACGCACACATGGATCTATTTACGAATATGAATCTTATTGTTCTATTCGCCATAATCGGCGGCGTCGGGTTTATCTTTTTGCTCGCGTCACTCATTTTGGGCGACATTTTTGAGATGTTCGGCAGCGATGCCGATCTTGGCGTCGGCGACGGTACGGATTTCGGATTGTTCGACAGCCGCGTTATCGCCGTATTCGTCACGGCCTTTGGCGGCTTTGGTTTGATAGGCGCTTGGTCAGGTCTTGGCGCGGTCGGAAGTTCGCTGGTCGGGCTCGTAGGCGGAGTCGTTTTCGGCGGGGTCGTATCGGCATTCGGAAGGTTTCTTGTTGGCCAGCAGTCATCGTCGACCGTTACCGATGACGATCTTATCGGGCGAACCGCTCAAGTAACGGTGACGATCAAACCCGGTGAACTCGGACAGATTACGGCGAAGATCGGGGATGAGCGGGTTGAGAAACTGGCACGTACAAGCGGCGGTGAAGCTATCGCAACGGGTTCTATCGTTAAGGTCGCTGCTATCGCCGGCGATTCGGTAATTGTTGAAATAGAAAGAGGTTAAACGTGGATATTTTATTCGATTATTCTGCTCTGCTCATTGTGTTAACAGTGCTGATCATTGTTATCGGCATGCTGATCGCGATCATGCTGATCTCGCGAAACTACATCAAAGTTTCGCCAAATCAGGCTGCCGTTATTTCCGGCCGAAGCAGAAAGCTTGCTGACGGTACGAAAGTCGGCTATCGCCTCGTCCGCGGCGGTGCGACCTTGGTCTTCCCGTTCCTGGAAAAGGTCGAATATCTCGATCTGAACGTGATAACAGTGCCGCTTGCAACGACTCGTGCCTATACGGTCCAAGGCGTTCCGGTTTCGGTCAAGGCTGTTGCGAACGTAAAGATCAAGGGTGACGACACAAGCCTGCGTTCGGCTGCCGAGCGTTTTCTCGGAATGCCGCAAGAGCAGTTTCACCGGCTCGTGTTTCAAACCCTTGAGGGCCATCTTCGAGCAATTCTCGGAACGCTGACCGTCGAAGAGATCAATAACGACCGTCAGAGTTTTGCAATGAAACTGACGACCGAGGCCGCCGGCGATCTTGAAAAAATGGGCATCGGGCTCGATGCACTGACCATTCAGGAAATCTCAGACGAAGAAGGATATCTCGACGCACTTGGTAAACGGCGAACCGCCGAAGTAAAACGCGACGCTGAGATCGGCCAGGCGGAAGCTAACCGCGACTCAAAGATCAAAGCATCGCTCGCTTTGCAGGAAGGTGAAAAGGTCCGGCTCGAAACCGAGGCTCTGATCGCTCAATCCAATCGCGAGACGGAAATTCAAAAGGCACAGGTCCAGGCCGAGATCGAATCCGAGCGAGCAAAGGCGAATCAGGCCGGGCCGCTCGCCGATGCACAGGCACAGCAGCAGGTAACGGCGGAAGAGGTCCGCATCGAACGCATTCGAACGCAGGAGCAGATTTCCGTTCAGGAACAAGAGGTCCTGCGTAAGGAAAAAGAACTTGAGGCAACGGTCGTCAAGCAGGCTGAGGCCGACCGAAAGGCCGCCGTTCTTCGTGCGCAGGGCTTGCAGGAAGCTGCAATTCTCGAAGCAGAGGGCCGCAAACAGGCACAGATAGCGACCGCCGAAGCCGAGGCTCAGACGCTCGAACGCGAAGGCCAGGGACGTGCCGCTGCAGTGGCTGCCGAAGGTAAAGCCGAGGCTGAAAAGATCCGCGCCGTCGGTCTTGCGGAAGCTGAAAAGTTACAGGCGAAAGGTCTTGCCGAAGCAAAGGCCATCGAAGCACAGGGACTTGCCGAAGCCGCCGCGATCAAGGAAAAAGCCGCCGCTTGGCGTGAGTTTAACGACGCCGCTCGTCTGCAGACAATTCTCGAAAAACTTCCGGCGATAATCGAATCGTCCGCTCCCGTTTTCCGTGCCGTCAGCGAACCGCTTGGAAATATCGACAAGGTCGTAATGATCGACTCGGGAAATGGAAATGGTCACGGCGATAGCAGCGGCATCAACCGCTTTGCTCAGACCGGCCCGACCGTGGTCTTTTCGCTGTTGCAGCAATTGCAGGCTCTTGGGATAAACCTTCCTGATCTGTTAGCACAACTCGGCACAAGCGAAAACGGTGAACCGACACAAAAGTCGGTTTCACCGCCTGCGAAATCCGATCCGCCTAAGGCATAGGCCGAAGGTCAAAATTTATTATTCTTCACGGGCGATCAATCGGTCGCCCTCTCTTTCGGCTTGGCGGCCGTCGGTTGGTGGAATGTGAATATCTTTCCGGCCATTGCTGTCAGGAGAGATCGAGGCATCTGCCTCAAGCGCCGCGTTCAGCACATCGCTAACCCGCGCCGCCGGAATTATTTCGAGCTCTTTCCTTACGTCTTCGGGGATCTCTTCAACATCATGCTCATTTTGAGCCGGCAAAATTATCCGCCGAATTCCTGCACGATGCGCCGCCAGCACCTTTTCCTTGATGCCGCCTACGGGAAAGACCAACCCGGACAATGTTATCTCGCCTGTCATTGCCGTATCCGTCCGAACCTTACGTCCGGTGTAAAGCGATGCGAGCGCCGATGCCATCGTCACGCCTGCGCTCGGGCCGTCCTTCGGTATCGCCCCGGCTGGGACGTGAAGATGAACCCCGTCTTTCTTGATCATCTCAGGATCGATGTCAAACTCCGAAGCGTGCGACCACAGATAGCTGCGAGCCGCTTGGGCCGATTCCTTCATCACATCGCCTAGCTGTCCGGTAAGCGTCAATCCGCCGCCGCCGGGGAGCAGAGTCGCTTCGATAAAGAGAACCTCGCCGCCCATTTCGGTCCAAGCCATTCCGGTCGCGACGCCGGGAGGCAATTCCTGTCGTGCCGATTCCGGGTGAAAACGCGGCGGGCCGATATATTCTTTTACATCAGCGAAGTCGATGACAACACGCTCGGTTGAACCCTGAGCCACCTTTAACGCGACCTTGCGGGCCATGTTTCCGACAGTTCGTTCGAGCTGGCGAACGCCTGCCTCGCGGGTGTACCGTGACGTCAAAAGGTTTATCGCCGCGTCGGTAATTTCAAACTGTTCCGGCTTCAGCCCGTTTTCTGTGATCTGTCGCGGAACAAGATATTGCTTCGCGATGTTCAGTTTCTCGCGGTCGCTGTAGCCTGCGATCTGTATTATCTCCATTCGGTCGCGAAGCGGCATTGGGATCGGCCCGAGCGAATTCGCGGTCGCGATAAAGAAGACCTTTGAAAGATCGAACGGTAGATCAAGGTAGTTGTCGCGAAAAGTGTTGTTCTGTGCCGGATCCAGAATCTCGAGCAACGCCGAAGCCGGATCGCCGCGGAAATCATTGCCCAGCTTGTCGATCTCATCGAGCATCATCACCGGATTGTTTACGCTTACACGGCGAAGAGCCTGAATTATCCGGCCGGGCATCGCTCCAATATATGTTCGCCGATGGCCGCGAAGCTCGGCCTCGTCGCGCATTCCGCCGAGCGACATCCGCTCAAATTCACGACCGAGCGAACGTGCGATCGAACGGCCAAGCGATGTCTTGCCAACTCCGGGCGGGCCGACAAATAGCAGGATCGGGCTCTTCGAATCGGGCCGCAGTTTTACGACCGCGAGCGATTCGAGAATGCGTTCCTTTACATCTTCCAATCCGTAATGGTCTTCGTCCAGGATCTTGCGGGCTTCGTTCAGATCCAGCTTTTCTTCGCTCGCCTTTCGCCACGGCAATTCGAGAACGTATTCGAGATATGTTCGGATGACGTGATAATCCGGTGCCGATTGCGGCAATGCTTCCATTCGCTTCAGCTCGCGGTTTGCTTCCTTGCGAACATCATCGGGAATGTCTGCGGTCTCTAATCGCTCACGAAGCTGCTGGGCTTCAGCCTTTTCACCGCCTTCGTCGTCCTCGCCCAGTTCCTTTTGGATCTGCTTTAACTGCTGGCGAAGAATGTAATCGCGCTGCGATTTGTCCATTTCGGACTGTGCCTCGCTGGCGATCTTCGTGCGGATCTGCATTATCTCAAGCTCGCGGGCAAGGGCAGCATGAGTCAACGAAAGCAGCTCGTCGGCGGTGTTCGCCTCAAGCATCTTTTGCTCGGTCTCATTTCCAAGATCCAAAACAGAAGCCAGAAAATATGAAAGCTGAACCGGATCCTGCTGTGTCATTACAGCCATCCGTATCTCGGGCGGCACCTGCGGCAGCATCGCCAGCGCTTGCTGGATCATGCCCTGTATATTGCGCTTGAGAGCCTCGACCTCTTCGTCGTCAACCCGTGTAAGCTCAGGTAATTTTTCAACATTCGCTTTAAGAAACGGCTGATCTGTCTTCCATTCGATCACGCGGAAACGTTCAAGCCCCTGAACGATAAGCTGCATCACTCCGTCGTTCCGCATCATTCGCTTGATCGAAACGATGGTGCCGACCTGATAAAGGTCTTCGAATTTTGCCTCGTCGCCGGTCACGCCTTCGGTTATCGTCGTTACGCAGCCGAGCAGTTTTTCTTCCGTTGAAAGAGCGGACTCAACGGCGCGCATCGAACGCTCGCGGCCGACCGCCAGCGGCACTACCGTGTCAGGAAAGAGCGTCGTATTCTGCAGCGGCAAGATCGCAATTTCCAATTGCTGCGGAATGTTTACCTCAGTTTCTGTCAGCGGATTTTGATTAACGTCGTCTGCCATCTTTTCCCCGTGTATTTGATGTCTGTCGTCTGTTTCCTTTCCGATGCGAATTAAACCTCAGCCTTCCTTAACCGAATTATCAAGAGCCCATTCTCAAACATATGATCGAGCTTTACGCCCTCGATCGAAGCCGGAAAATTCAGAGTCTTTTCAAAACGGCTATAGGTGATCTCCATCTGATGATAAGAAACTCCTGCCGCACACGAACGGTCCTTCCGGCATCCCACTATATAAAGCGTATTTCCCTGCACCTCAATCTCGACATCTTCCGCAGCCACACCTGCCAGCTCGACCTTTACCACCCAACCATCCTCGACCTGATAAACATCCGCCGCCGGTAGCCACAAACGCCCCGAAGGCTTCGCCCCGCCCGAGGAACCCAGAAATTGAAAGTGTCGGTTAAATGCTTTTGCCATTGAATATGGGGGCACCGTCTTAAATCTGAAGACTAAACTATTTTTTACTCCAAAACGCCGAACCGCTTGAGATCTCTTCGAGTGTTTCCGCGATCTCGCGTTCGTCTTCCATTTCTAGCGCGACGTCTGCCATTGCGATGATGCCGGCGAGCGAGCCCTCTTCATTCACCACCGGAATTCGCCGTACCTGTTTGTCGCCCATCAGGCGAATCGCCTCAAAGACAAATTCGTCCGGGCCGACTGAAAATATCTCTGATGTCATCGCTTCGGAAACTGCCGTCTCCGGGCCTTTTCCGTGAGCAATCGAGCGCACGACGATATCTCGATCGGTAACGATTCCGACCAGTTTACCGTCTTTTACGACCGGAACGCTGCCCATGTCGCCATCGCGCATCATCACCGCAACTTCGCGAAGAGATGCCTCGGGCGAAGCTGTCGTAACACTCGCGGTCATGATATCGCGGCACTTCGTGCGTTTTAGCCCGACGGCCTCGGTATTTGCCATAACCCTATTTTGTTTGAGTTATGCAGATAACGCAAGCGATTTTGATTTCCGTTCGGCGCTTGGCAGAATTGAACTAGAAGAATGGGAAAGGGAAAACACAACAAACATAAGCCTGAACGAGAGGGCCGTTCGATAAAAGTTGGCCGTGCGGAATCCGTACCGCCGGGCCGCGGTGCGACTGTTCAGTTAAAGGACGGCAGCGAGATCGCTCTATTCAACGTAAACGGAACCTTTTACGCGATCGAAAATTTCTGTCCTCACAAGGGCTACGCTCTCGCCGATTCACCCCTAAAAGGAACTACCGTTGTCTGCGAACACCACGACTGGAAATTTGACGTAACGTCCGGCCATTGCTTCACCGCTCCGAAATGCTCGATCGAGAAGTACAAGGTAAATATAGACGAAGGCTGGATATTTGTTGAGATATAGAAATCGGTAGAATCCAGATAAAAATTAAGCTCGAAACAGGAAACTCCTAACGCTAAACTCTTGATAAATCAACAGTTGAGAGTTAGGAGTTTCCAGCTTCAAGCGAGGATCTAAAACCTCAGCGTCACGGTTTGGCCATCAAGCACCAGGTTTGTTGCCGTGACACTTCTAAGCGTTCTGCCACTGTAGTTTATCTGTATCTCACCGCTCGCATCGGCATCGCCTGAGTTGGTCACGGCGATCCGAGCAGTGGTGTCGTCGATAAAGACAAGCTTTCCGTCGAACGCGATCGTGCCGCCAATACGCGTCAGTGAGATGGTAGCATCGCCGGTGTCACGAACCACGACCCGGCCACTAACCACCAGCCATGAGCTTCTACCTTCGATCTGAAGCGAGCCCGTTCCAAACTTCGAAACGTCAAGCGTACGGCCCGTAATTGTTGTCGGACCTTCTGATGCCGGTTCTACGACGAGTTCGATATTTTGCGTTTGTCCGCCGCGGAGCGTCACAGCCTGTCCTGAGGGCGAGCGAAATCGCAATTCGCCGTTCGTGCGGATCTCGGCCCAAAGTTCGTAGCTGCGTTGGCGGTTGATGTCGCGCATCGCGTAATTGAGTTCGAACGGGACCGGCACATTCCTAGTCCCCGAACTGAATGTGTTCTCAGCTACCGGCGCTCCATCAGCGTCCGCCGCATCGACCAGCCATACTTTGATCTCAGAATTCGGTGCCAACGCGATCCTCTGTCGATAAGTAACGGTTCCGCGTATCGTCGATTCGCGGTTTCCGCCGCCGACCGGCCCACCCCCTACCTGAACAAGCGTTAGATCAACGTTTCGCGGATTCCCCTGCGTTATTACCGAGTAATTGGTGTCTGTTGTGAAAAGAAGCCGGTCGCCATCGCGGATCTCTGCCCGAATCGCATACCGATTCCGTTCCTGAATCTTCGTTCGGTCATAGGCCATGTCAAACGAGAAGGGCACTTGTTTCCCTGCCGTTTCGATCCGCTGCTGCGTGATCACCGTTGCGGCGGCGTCAGCTCTAGAAACGTCGATCAGCGAAACGGTCAATACCGCAGTCGGCGGCAATGCGATCCGCTGACGATATGTCACCGTACCGGAGACAACATTGTCCTGCGTCTGGATCGGACCGGACGAATCGCAATTCGCACGCGTATCGACCTCTTCGGCCCTGACCATTGGCCGAGCTCCAGTCGTTATCGCATAGGTCACATAGCTTGTCTGCGAAGGACAGCACAGTCCATCGTTCGCTCCATAACGGACAAATTCGACCGTTAGTTCGTCAGGCATATAAAGGCTAATTCTGCTTAAGGCACCGTCCGAGCGTGCCTCGGAAACAACCGGCGAGAGCGTTCCGGCAAAGCGATTCCCGACGAAGACAAATCCGTTATATTGATTCGGCCTGCACATTCCGTCAACGCTCGCCATTGCGGTAATTATTTGCAGCGTGCCGTAGTTGTAACTCGGCCCGTAAAGGTGCCAACCTGCCCTGGTAAGCGCCCGATCATTTATGCTATCAGGCGTTCGAACAGTCGGTGCGCACATTTGCGATGTCGGCGAAGAAGCCGAGCTTCTTGGAGCCGTTGGAACGGCCGAAACATTGTTGTTCCAGTTGATCAAGGGGCGGTCCAGCCAGGAGGTTTGGGCAGCAGCCGCGCTGGTTAAAACTAAAAGACTTAATACGATAAATGTAAATAGATTCTTCATATCATCCCTCGCTCAATTTCAGTAATGAAAGATCAGTTAAAACACTGGGCACGTTTTAGATAGGATACACCCGAAGGCAAGTTTGCCGGAAAAGTAAATAGGAATGCGTCAGCTGCCTTCTTCGCCGATCGCCTCGACCGGGCAGGCATCGAGAGCTTCTTCACAGAGCTTTAATTCTTCGTCTGATTCCGGCTGTTTATAAACGTAGGAATAGCCGTTCTCGTCATTTCGGGTAAAGTTGGACGGAGCCGTGTCGCGGCAGACATCGCAATCGATGCATTCCCTGTCGACAAAAAATTTGCCCGGCGTATTGTCGGGCAGTCTATCCTTAAATTCAGCCATGAGATCAGGCTAACTATTCTTCTCCGTCATCGATATCATTCGTTCGAGCGCGATATTTGCAAAATGTTTCGTTTCGTCGTCAACACGTATTTGGTTGACCACGGTATCATTTGCAAGATTGTCCAATGCCCAGGCTAGATTCTGCGGCGCAATGCGATACATCGTCGCACACATACACAGGTCAGGAGCCAGCAGATGTATCTCTTTGTCTGGGAAACGATCAGCGAGACGTTTCACAAGATTTACTTCCGTTCCGATCGCCCATTTCGTTCCCGCAGGAGCATTCTCGACGGTTTTGATAATGAAAGAGGTCGAGCCGTTCAGGTCGCTTTTTTGAACAACTTCATAAGTACATTCCGGATGAACAAGCACTTGAACTCCAGGGACCTCGTCGCGGATCTTGTCGACATGCCATTCCTTAAATCGGCCATGAACAGAACAATGGCCTCGCCACAATATCAGCTTTGCATCGAGCAATGCTTCAGGCGTATTCCCGCCAAGTTCCTGATGCGGGTCCCAAACGACCATCTTATCGAGCGGAATACCAAACTTCGCACCGGTGTTTCTTCCCAGATGCTGATCCGGGAAAAAGAACATCTTGTCGTAATTCTTTAAGTAAATGTCGAATAGTGGTACGGCGTTAGATGACGTACAGACGACGCCGTCATTTCGACCGCAAAATGCCTTGATCGCAGCGGTCGAATTCATATATGTGATCGGAGCTACCTTCTGCTCTAAGACACCAATGTCGCGAAGCTGCTCCCACGCGTCTTCTACCTGATCGATGTTTGCCATATCTGCCATCGAGCAGCCGGCTCCCATATCGGGCAGTATCACGACCTGTTCTGATTTACCAAGAATGTCGGCCGATTCGGCCATGAAATGAACACCGCAGAACACGATGAAATCGGCTTCGGTCTGCGATGCCATGACAGAAAGCTGATAGCTGTCGCCGGTCAGATCGGCATGACGTATCACATCGTCCCGCTGATAATGATGGCCCAAAACAACTACCCGTTTCCCGAGAGCCTCGCGCGCGGCTTCGATGCTTGCAGAGACCTCGGCCTCTGGCATCACAAGGAAATCTTCCAACGGTCGAACTTCTAATGAAACTGCTGACATTCTTTCGCTCCGATCGCCGTCACCTCTGCGGCTTCTATAAGAAAATGATTGCACTTGGCAGACAGTTCCGCAAGCCACTCATCCTCAGCGGAAATACAAAAAGGCCGCAGCAATAACCGCAGCCCTTTGAAAACTTGCTGTCCAAACCTATCCGCCGTGTTTGATGAACGCCGCTTCGCGGAGATAAACGTTCAGCTCACAAATATCCTTTACGTAATCGCCGATTCTTTCGAGATGTTTCGCCACGAATAACAAATGCGCCGCGACGGTCGTCGCCGCCGGATTCTCGATCATCAGTTCGAGCAATTCATTGAAAACACGATGGTAGCTGGCGTCGATCTCTTTATCGCGCTTTATTATCTCGCGCGAGGTTTCGGCGTCCTCCGCCGTAAAGGCATCCAGCGCAAGCCGAAGCATTTCTGCGGCCGTCTGCGCCATGATCGGGAAATCAACGTAGTTCTTTACCTGCGGCTCACTATTCAAAATGATCGCGGCCTCAGCGATGTTCGTGGCGTGATCAGCGATCCGTTCGAGGATCGGCGTGATCTTTGCGACGGAGATAACAAAGCGAAGATCATGGGCCGCCGGCTGCTGAAGAGCAAGGATCTCGATGCTCATCCTGTCGATCTCGAGCTCCATTTGATTGATGATCTTGTCTTCTTCGAGAACCCGTTTCGCAAGCTCAGTATCGCGTTCAGTTAGTGCCTGCATCGCGCGGTTAACGGCCGCTTCGGTCGCTCCGCCAAGCAGTAGAATCTTGTCCCGCAGGACATCCAGTTGTTGATCAATTATCCGATGTTCCATTACCAATTTGCGTCTCAAAAGACTAAAACCCCAATTATAACACGATTTAACCGAATCGTCCCGTAATATAATCTTCGGTCAGACGTTCATCGGGGTTGGTGAACATCTTTTGCGTCTTGTTATATTCGATCAATTTTCCGAGCATAAAAAATGCCGTCCGGTCGGACACGCGTCCGGCCTGCTGCATGTTGTGCGTGACGATCACGATCGTGTAATCCTTCTTTAATTCGACCACGAGTTCTTCGATCTTCTGGGTAGCGATCGGGTCAAGAGCCGAAGCCGGTTCGTCCATCAAGATGACTTCCGGCTGTACAGCCAGAGCTCGTGCGATACACAGCCGCTGTTGCTGCCCGCCGGAAAGCCCGAAGGCAGATGAGTTCAGCCTGTCCTTTACCTCATCCCACAAGGCGGAATCATGAAGCGCCTTTTCCACACGTTCATTAAGGTCTGCTTTGCTGGAATGGATCTGATTGATCCTTATTCCATAAGCCACATTCTCAAAGATCGATTTAGGAAACGGGTTCGATTTTTGAAATACCATCCCGACCTTCCGCCTGAGTGCAACGACGTCGGTTCCGGGCGCATAGATATTTTGGCCGTCGATCTCGACAGTTCCCCTGACCGAGGCTATCGGTATCGTGTCGTTCATTCGATTCAGCGTCCGAATAAATGTCGATTTTCCGCAACCCGACGGCCCGATGAACGCAACTACTTCACGCTCCGGTATCTCAAGCGAGATATCGAAAAGCGCCTGGTCTTTGCCATAAAAGAAATCAAGATCTTTAATTTTTATCTTGCTGCTCATTTTGTATTTGCCCGCGATCAATTCGCTTTTCGGGCATGATCTCAGTACTTTTTCCTGGTCAAGAATCGGACGAATATATTAATAACCAGGATCAATCCGACCAACAAAAGCGTTGCCGCCCATGCCATTGCGTGCTCAACCTCGAACGGCCCGGTCGCATAATTATAGATCTGAACTGTAAGCGATGACATTGGCTGATCGAGATAGAAATTATAAAACCGGCTGTTCAGTGCAGTGAACAAAAGCGGGGCGGTTTCGCCCGTTATGCGCGCGATAGAAAGCATAGCTCCGGTCGCGATGCCCGATGCTGCCGCAGGTAGAACTATGTTCCACGACACGCGCCACTGCGGAGCCCCGAGCGCCAGCGCGCCTTCTCGCATTGAATTCGGAACCAGTTTGATCATCTCCTCGGTCGTACGTGCCACGATCGGTATCATTATCACTGCCAAAGCCAGTCCACCTGCCAATCCAGATTGTCGTCCCATCGGAACGACCACGAGAGTATAGATGAAAATGCCGACGATTATCGATGGAACGCCGATCAACGTGTCAGCTACAAAACGAATAGTGTTTCCGTACCAATGCGTGCCGTATTCTGCTAGGTAAACGCCGGAAGCAATGCCTATCGGCAACCCGATCACTGACGCCAGAAGCGTCATCATCACCGAACCCATTATCGCGTTCCCGATCCCGCCGCCTTCGCCGACCGGTTTCGGTGTATCGGTCAAGAACTCGAAACTGATAGACGTAAATCCTTTTGCCGCGATGTACCCTAAGATCAGAAGCAATATAACCGTCGCACCGATCGCGCAGGTCGCCGTCAGGCTGGTCATCAACAAATTGACCGCCTTTCGCTTTGAATGAACTGATTCGGTCGCGTTTCCCATTCTAAATATGCCGAACCGTCGGCATTAAACGTGCTTCGCGGCGTTCGTTTTCCGCGAGACACTCAAGATCAAAAGCTTTGCAAGTGCATTAATAACAATGGTCACCAGAAACAGCACCAGGCCCATTTCGATCAATGAGCTGAGATATATCTCATCTGTCGCATCAGCAAAATTCGCCGCCAGGACCGATGCGATCGTATATGCCGGCTCAAATAATGAAGCCGTGATCTGCGGGGAATTTCCTATTACCATTGTCACGGCCATAGTTTCGCCAATTGCCCGGCCCAACCCAAGAACGACAGCACCGGCAATTCCTGACGATGCGTTGCCAAGAACGATCAACGTCGTCTCCCATTTTGTTGCACCTAAAGCGAGGGCGGCCTCGCGTTGAGTTGTCGGTACGGCCTCCAGAACATCTCGAACCACCGCTGTTACGATCGGAGTGATCATCAACGCCAAAATAATGCCGCCGGTCAACATTCCGATACCGGTCAAGCGTCCCTGAAAGAGCGGCAGAAATCCTAGATATTCCTGAAGCGGCGGCCCCAGATAATTGCGTATGAACGGAGCAAGGACAAAAATTCCCCAAAGGCCATAAACGACCGACGGGATCGCCGCAAGCAACTCCACCATAAATGCTATTGGCCGAGCTACCTTTGCCGGGGCTTGTTCGGTAAGGAAAACTGCAATTCCCAACGAGATCGGAACAGCGAGGAAAAGTGCTATCAAGGAAGAAACCACTGTTCCATAAATGAACGGAAGGGCTCCAAAGATCTGTTGCGACGGAACCCATTCGCTGCCAAAAAGGAATCCGATGCCAAACCGTTGAATGGTCGGCATCGAATTGTGCACCATCATGATCAGGATCGCAGCCACCAGCACCAAAATGCTGGTCGCGGCGACCCACAGTATCGACCGAAAGATTTTGTCGCCTAAGGCGCCAGTTTGTGCCACGATCCTATCGTTTGCCCGAACGCCTTTTACTGCTGACGGACCGGTTTTCCGTTATTTACAAGTGAATTTATTTTTGCCTCGGTCTTCGTTACCAGGCCTTTAGGGATCGGTGCGTAATGAAGCGCACGCACGAATTGTTCGCCATCGTGAATCGCCCACCAAAGGAAATCCGCCAGCACCTTTCCTTTGCCCGCATCTCGCTGTTCTTTGTACACGAGCATATACACGATACCGGAGATCGGATACGCATCGTCACCATCGGCATTGGTTATTTCGAATCGGAGATCTTCGGGCATTTTCGCCGCCATGCCTTCGGCTGCATTCGATACAGTATCGCTGTTGGGTTCGATGAACTTGCCCGCTTTATTCCTGATCAGCGCAGTCGGCAAATTGTTTGCTTTAGCAAAGGTCAATTCGACATAACCGATCGTATTCGGCGTGTTCTTTACCTGGCCCATCACGCCTTCATTACCTTTCCCACCGATGCCAATACCCTGCGGAAGCTGTGGATTCTTTGTACGGCCAATCTTTTCCTTCCATTCAGGAACGGTCTTTGTTAGATAATCTGTGAAAACATCCGATGTTCCACTTCCATCGGCTCGGAAAACTGGTGTGATATCATTCGCCGGCAGCGCGACTCCTGGATTTTCCTTCTTCAGCCGCTCGTCGTCCCATTTTTTTATCTTTCCGAGGTAAATATCTGAGATCAGTTCAGGTGTTAGCTTTAATGGTTCCTTTACTTCGGCCAAATTATAGGTAAGGACGACCGCACCAAGCACGACCGGCACGTGAACGATCTCGCCGGCCACTGCCTGCTTCATTTCGTCATCAGTCATCGCGGCGTCGGTGCCGCCAAAATCTGCGGTCTGACTCTGGATGGCTTTAATACCGGCACCTGAACCCGTGCCTGTGTAATCGATCCGCACGGCTGAATTAACCTTGCTGAATTCGCTTGTCCATTTATCCATCAGCGGTTTAACGAAGGTAGAACCCGAACCCGTTAATGCCGACGGATTGCCCGAAGTTCCGTCGCTCTGTCCCATTTTCTGACCGCTGCAAGCCGCCGAAATCAGCATCAGTGCCGAAACAACAAAAGTTAAAGTGATCTTTAGATATATTTTTAATGTCATCAATTTAATTTAGGTGCCGAAATGTCGGTCAAAACAAAGCTTCGCTCGTTCGCCGACACAGGGTGGATAATTGTCTGATTATAAAGAATTAAATATTTCTTAGGGTTAAATTATACTTAAAACTTACCGAGCCAGAATTTTTCCACAATAATAATTAACATTTCTGTAACGTCAAAGTAACACCACCTTCCTACAATTCAGAGTTTGCACAACAGTTTGGTCGGTCTTCCGTGCGCGATCTATCTTTCGCCCGATCACAAACATGCAGAGATCAAAACTATGAACGCCATCAGCGACATTGGCTCCGATATCGCTTTCCGTCTGATCGAGGACCAATCGATCCGTTCACGCATTGGCCGTGAGGAAATGTTTGCACTTTTTACTCGCTTGAATGCGGCTCTCGCACCTATATCGGCTGCCCGCGAATCGGAACTGAGTGACCTTAGTTCATTAGTTGCCGCACGGGCCGAAGCATCTCATTAAATCGTTCACTTCCAACTATTTGCGGCTAATCGAGTCTATTTGCGCCATTTTTCGGCGAACGTCCATTACGCCAATCCCATCTCAATATCGCCTGCCTCGGATCCCTGATGTTGTATAGTATCTTTATTCCGGATCGAGGTTTGGATCTGCATTTATTGGAGGAACGGATGAAATTTAGAAACATATCAAAAAGCCTTTTTGCCGGAGCAATGATCTGGACAATGTCGCTGATGCCCGTGGCGATCTCAGCACAGACTAAGGTCAGTATGCCGAAGAACCGTTATCAGGTTCAGCAGGACGTAGAGATCGGGCAGAAATATTCTGTGGAAATTGAAAAACAGTTTCCTGTTCTCAACGACCGACAGGCTACTGATTATGTGCAGGATGTTGGAGCTCGGCTTGTTGCGAACATACCGTCGCAATTCAGACAACCGCAGTTCCGATACAATTTCAAGGTCGTGAATGCCAGCGATATCAACGCATTCGCTCTGCCCGGCGGTCCGATGTATGTAAACCGCGGGATGATCGTAGCCGCCCGAAATGAAGGCGAGATGGCCGGTGTAATGGCCCACGAAATAAGCCACGTTGCGCTTCGCCATGCGACTGCCCAGCAAACAAAGCAGGGCAGTGTTGGAAACACCCTTGGCACGCTTGGCCTGATCTTGGGCGGTGCAATACTTGGCGGACAGGCCGGAGCACAGGCCGGAATGATCGCAGCAGCCGCATGGCAAACAAAATACAGCCGCGAATATGAAACGCAGGCCGACGTTCTCGGTGCCCAGATAATGGCATCGGCAGGTTATGACCCGCGCGACCTGGCGAATATGTTCCAAACGATAGCCCAACAGGGTGGCGGACGCGGACCCGAGTTTTTGAGCAGCCATCCCGATCCAGGCAACCGTTTTCAAAAGATAAATCAGGAAGCCGGCCGCTTGAATGTTTCGCCAAATCCGATCAAGGTCACACGCGAATTCGAACGCATTCAGGCCCGTTTGCGAACGCTGCCGCCTGCTAAGACAATGGCCCAGCTTGAGCGTGAATATAAAGGCGGACAAGGCTCTGGCGCCGGCACGAACCCGACCGCCGGTGGACGATATTCGAACAACGTCCCCGCTCCGTCCTCATCGACGCGTGCCTATCGCGCCGGAAATTGGATGCAGATGTCGGTTCCTTCGAACTGGCGTGAATTCGGTTCCGAAGGCTCGGTCAGCTTCGCACCCGAAGGCGCTTATGGTGACAGCGGCATCACGCACGGAGCGCTGGTCGGAATGCATCGCGGGCAAAGCGGGAATCTTTCGACCGACACACGCGAACTGGTCAATGGCCTGATCCAGGGCAATCCGTATTTGCAGGCTCGTTCCAATATTCAGAGCGCTCGCATTGCCGGACGCCAGGGACATTCGGTCGTGCTCGGCGGCACATCGCCGGTAACACGCCGACAGGAAACCGTTACGATCTACACCGTTCGGCTTCGCAACGGCGACACGCTCTGGATAGCCGCCGTCTCGCCGGAGAACGAAGCGTTCCAATACCGCAACGCGTTCCAGCGAATGCTAAGCTCGCTTCGCTTGAACGATTTTGGTTAGACCGAACGCAACTCGACATCAAAAGGGCGGGCCTCGGCTCGCTCTTTTTTTTCTGAGGTGCTGGTATCAAGTAAGATCACTTTCGTCCGTCTGCCTGATCCGTGCCATCTGTGTGGAGCCGCGCTGATCCGATGCTAAACTTCTCCCCGGTCATTCTTGTCCACAGATGCACACTGATGAACTCAGATAGGAAAACCGTGAATCGTGATTCGTAATTCCCTTTCCGCGAAAATCCGCGCTAATCCGTTGTTAGATTCCTCCGTTTTTCGAATTTTTTGATCCAAAATTGCCAAACTTTAGACCAAAAACGTCAGTCTTTGGACCAAAAACGTCAAACTTTAGAGCAAAAACGCCAGACTTTAGACCAAAAACGTACAACTTTGGTCTATATTCTCTAACCACATTTCTCGAAAATCATAGCTAAATCATTCAGGCCACAGAATTTGCCGACTTTTCCACAAATGTGGAAATTTCAGGCCTCCCGCGATCAAAGTGTTAAACACTCTCGCAAAATTAATGCAAGTCGCGATGCCGAAAAGATCCTAACCGACATCCTCCACAACATCCCTGTCCCGCCCTAGAAGTGCTTTCTCTGGTTATTGAC
>CAZXTS010000034.1:0-20788 GCA_964643745.1 uncultured Chloracidobacterium sp. | reverse complement strand
CTTTCCAACTTCAACATTTATTCCAAGTGCGCCAACTGCCATCATCTGCGCCAAGTGCTAGTGGCTATAGCGAATTCTCGTTAGAAAATGTACCGGGCACGAAATATTTTTCGGGCACGTGGTCGAGCACGGTTCAGTAGCCCGCACGTAAGTAAGGGCTCGTGTCGATTTTGGATCGCGGATCTGAGATCTCAGAACTCAAACTGGGAATAGCAAACATTCTTTAGGGATCCGCGTATATCCGCTGGATCTGCTCGATCCGCGTTCGAGAGTGCCTGACCACCGAACTCGCCGCCCGCTGCTCCCTCCACCCCGGCGGCCCCTTCGCGGGGAGCGGTGGGAGACACAGGCTAAGAACAAGTGAACAAAATCTGTTATGTCAAAGATCTCAAAAACTACAAAGTCGCCTGCCGCGACCCACTAGAACTGCATCTTGACATCAACACCGTCTTTAGATATGCGTTAAAAATATCCGTAAATTTGTTGCGTGTCGGCCCCTGGGGCCCTGCGACTTTGGGACAAATGGGACAAGCGATTCTGGATTTCGGATCTGGGATTTTAGATTTGAAATTTCAGTTCTCAGATCTGAGATTTGAGATCTCGAATCAAGAAGAACCACAAATATGCGTCAAATATCCGCGTAAATCCGCCCAATCCGCCAAATCCGCGTTCAAAATTGCTGGAAAATGCTGCGTCTGGGGAATGTGTGACAAGGCCATACCGCGACGCGATCACTGACACACCGCTGACACCAGACCGCGACGGGAAAGACAGCCGCAAATCATTGCCGATAGACGGCTTAGCGGATCTCAGGCAAGTTTGTTTCATTTTGGAGTATGTGTTTTTAAAAATGAAACACTATTTTCCCGGCAAGTAGCTGAAAACGCTACACTTAACCTGTCTCACTTTTCCCAAAATGAACCAAAAGTGAAACACGCGACTTGGGATTTGAAATTTCGGATCTCAGATCGCTCCGTCTCAAATGGACATATTGAGCTTGTGGTGAATGCTTTTTCGAAAATTCGGCGAAATTCCACTCAGAAAGGGTCGTAAATATATGATGTTCAATAACTTACACGTTCCCGTCTCAGATGGAGCAGGCCCAGAACAGGCCCGGCACGCCCCGGAACGGACGCGGAACACGGTGAGGAATTGTCGACGCCCGAGCGGCGGGCCGGGGCAGTTTTATGCTTCAGGTTTTGCCTTTTTCGTGTTTACTTTCTACCTTTGCTCTATGTGGATGACCGCTCAGCGAGAGATAAAGCTTGAACGCCCGCTCGTGATGGGCATTTTGAACGTGACGCCGGATAGCTTTTCGGACGGCGGCTCGTTCGACACGGTTGATGGCGCGCTTGCGCAGGCCGAAAGGATGATCGCCGATGGAGCTGACATCGTCGACATCGGCGGCGAATCAACGCGGCCCGGAAGCTTGCAGATAACGGCTGACGAAGAGATCGGCCGGGTCGTTCCGGTCATTCAGGCGATCGCCGAACGTTTCGATACGCCGATATCGGTCGATACGAGCAAGGGCGCAGTCGCGAAAGCCGCCGTTGATGCCGGAGCCGAGATCATCAATGACATTTCCGGGCTGCGTTCGGAACCGGAACTTGCCGATGTGGCAGCCGCCGCCGGAGCAGGATTGATAATTATGCATTCGCGGGGCGAATTTACAACGATGCATTCTGAGCCGCCGGTCGATGACATTATCACGACGGTTTTGGCAGAGATCAGGTCGTCGGTCGAAACAGCGATCGAAAGAGGCGTTGCACGCGAACAGATCGTGATCGATGTCGGAATCGGCTTCGGCAAAACGCCGGAGCAAAACTTAGAGTTGATCGCAAAACTTGATAGACTCGTAAGCGAATTCGACGGCTATCCGCTGCTTATCGGCGCTTCGCGAAAATCGTTCATCGGTAAACTACTGAATGAACCTGATCCGCAGAAACGAGTCGCGGGCAGCATTGCAGTCGCAGCCTTGGCCGTTTGGCTAGGTTCCAAGATCGTTCGCGTTCACGATGTAAAGGCGACCGTGGATGCGGTCAGGATAGTTTCGGCCTTGAGGGCTCAGTTATGAAGTATTTTCGTGTTTTATTTCTAGCGGCCATCGCTTTTTCGGTTTCGGGCTTTACCGAATGCTACAAACCAGTGACGAGTTCCGGCCTGCCGAAGCACATCAAAAAAGTGGCGGTTCCGGCGTTTCAATTTGAGGCGAAGGGGCTGCGATATCGCGTCGAAACCCGCTTTACAGATGCCGTTATCCGTGAAGTTATCAAGCGGGGCGGCGGGTTGAAGGTTCAAGGAACAGTAAAGGGCGCCGATGCGGTAATTGAAGGAACAATTCGCGATTTCAGTTTTTCAGGTGTATTGCTTGACCGCGAGGGCCGCGCCCGCGTTTATGAGATAACCATCGTTTCGGCGGTTACGATCCGCGATCTTCGTGAGGACAAGATCTTGTTCGACAATCAAAATTTCGTGTTTCGCGATTCGTTCGAATTTTCGTCAGACCCGCGTTCGTTCTTCGATGAAGAAGACCCGGCGGTCGAGCGTATCGCCCGTGCCTTTGCCGAATCGGCGGTCTCCGCATTCATAAATGGCATAGGGGTTCGACAGGAGAAAAAATAGGATCGAGCTATGCCAAGAATTTCGGTCGACCAGCTACGCGATCATTTTCGAACCGGCGATCTAAAACCGGTATATGTCCTGTACGGAAGCGAAACATATCTTCGTGATAACGCCGTCAGGGCAATAGCCGATCGATGTTTTGGCGAGGGCGATCTCCGCGACTTCAACGACACGATCTTTAGCCTTCAGGACGCGGAGAGTATCCGCGACGCGCTTGCCGCAGCGGATCAGTTGCCGATGATGGCAGCCCGACGGGTAATAAGGATAACGGACGTACGCATTGCCGCAAGCGGTGTAAAAGACACTCTAAAGGAAGATTTCGAAACGCTGCTCGCCGGTTATCTTGAAAAGCCGAACCCGAGCTCGGTAGTCATCTTTGTCGGGAGCGAAATGAACGGCAACCGCAAAATGGCAAAGCTGCTTGGAAAGCATGCAACGCTTGTTGAGTTTGCTCCGCTGGACGACAAAGGACTTTCCGGTTGGATAAAGCGGCTTTTCGAAGGCGAAGGCGTAACGGCAGATCCGGAGGCTATTCGGCATCTTACGGCGATCTCCGGTTCGAACCTGGTCCGGCTATCGAGCGAGATCAGGAAACTTGCTGCGGCTTCGCTGCCTTCGGGTCGTGTGACGACGGAGCTGATCGATCAGCTCGTTCCGCGAACACGCGAGATAGACAGCTTTTCGCTGACCGGGCATTTGATAAACCGTAGGCCCGAACAGGCAGCGGTCGCGCTAAAGCAGATGCTGGACGACGGTGCCGAACCATTGATGCTGCTTGGCCTGATAGGTTCGAACTATCGGCGATTGATAATTGCCAAGGAAATGATGAGGCAGGGCCGCGACAGCGGCGAGGTATCAAGGGCGGTCAAACTTCCGTTCAACGTTAAGGAGCCGTTTCTCGCGGCCGCCAGACGGACAGAACTGCCGATCTTGATAAAGGCGATAGACCGGATAGCAGGTACGGACGTGGCGATCAAGAATTCGCTCGGTGGAGGAACTTCAGGGGCGAGAATGCAGATCGAAATGCTGGTCTGTGACTTGGCGGCGGAAGCCTAGCCGGAGCGGGTAAGGGAAGGATTGTAGGGGCAGCAAGTATAGCTGCCCGTGAGAATCGTGCCCGGGAAAAGCAGATGGACCGGACAGTGGTCTGCCCCTACAATTCATGTGCAGGCTAGATCGCCCGCGATAATTGCCGTATCAGTTACAGGTTAGATCGGCTCAAGTTCAAGCCCCTTGTTCATGTAGTGATAAAGGTCATTGAAATCGCTGAGGGCACGGTTAAGGATCAGTGGTAATTGTTCGATATCGCCTGAATTTACTATCAGGTTCAAATTTCTTAAGAATGCGTCGTGGGCGTTCATCGTGGTTCCGCCGTCTTCGAGTGATACCAAATATAGACGCCGCCGCTCGGACGACCACATCGCATTCGCACGCTGCTGAATTACTGCGGCACCGCCAAATTCGGCAGCAAAATCGGGCGAAAACACGACTATCTCGGTCTTGCCTTCGCGAAGCCGCTCGTTCGCCTGGGCCGGAGTATCAGCAACGTAAACACGATAGCCGGAATCCGCCAATATCTTTTTGACCGGTTCGCGCTTTTCACCGAGGCATAAAAGGACCCGTCGCGGTTTGGCGGCCTGCTCATCATCTTTGTCCAAAGCGGCCTTGCCTGACTGCAGGGCTGAAAGCAGAGACCGCAGGGCAGAATTGATCTCAAATTCGGAGGCCTTTTCAGCAAACGGCGCGGCCCCGTCGGCAGTGGCCGGTGCAGGCTTGTTCTGTTCAAGCTGCTTTACGGTCGGCGAAATGGCGCCCGAAGTTGCCTTGTTTGCCCGAAGCATATTCTGGCAACGCGGGCAGCGGACGGTAAAATTCCCGCTCGGGATCTTGGATTCATCGAGTTGGAGCGAAACGGAACAATTGTCGCAGCGAATTATCATGGCAAGTATTTCGATCGTAAACGCAGGCTATTCGATCATGTCAAGAACTGAATTTGCCGGTTGAACGGCGTGCCTCGGCGGTGCGGCTATCGCTTCAACGGCCGGACGCTTCGTATTGGTCTGGTTTATGTAATCTTCGGTGGACGAAAGTCCTTTTAGCTGAAGGAGCAGATTGTTTTTATTGGTCGCATAAGAAAGGCCGTCTTCAAGCGAGATCTGTTTGTCTTCGACCATTTTCTTGATCACGCCGTCAAAATCCTGCATTCCGTCGATCTCGCCATCGCGGATAGCGTCCAACAAGGTCTTGCCCTCGCTTTCGCCTTTTTCAATATATTCACGCGTTCGTGGGTTTGATTTCATGATCTCAACGGCAGCGATCCGTCCTTTGCCGTCGACCTTCGGGATAAGCCTTTGTGAGACAATGTATCGGAAGGTCTGAGCAAGCCGGGTACGGATTATCCGTTCTTCATTCTTCGGATAAAGCCCGATGATGCGGTCGATGGTCTTGGAAGCATCGATAGTATGCAGTGTCGAAAGAACAAGATGGCCTGTTTCGGCGGCTTCGAGCGCGATCTCGGCAGTTTCCAGGTCACGCATCTCGCCGACAAGGATAACTTTGGGTGCTTGCCGTAAAGCGGCTCGCAACGCAGAGGCAAAGTCCTTTGTATCGGCTCCGACCTCACGCTGATTTATCGTGCTCTTTTTGTGATTGTGCAGAAACTCGATCGGGTCTTCGATCGTCACAATATGATAGCTTTTCGTTTCGTTTATCTGGTCGATGATCGCTGCCAGAGTCGAGCTCTTTCCGGAACCCGTCGGGCCGGTCAATAAAACAACGCCGTTTCTGATGTTGCAGATCTCGCGAAGCTGCGGCGGGATATTTAATTCCTCAAAGGTCGGTATTTCGTGCGGGATAACACGCATTACTATCGAATACGAATTCCGCTGCTGAAAGATATTGACACGAAATCGGCATTTGCCAGGTAAGGCATAGCTAAGGTCGGCTGTCCTGTACTTGGCTAGCTGTATAGCGGCATCGGCATTGTCGCGCAGGATCGACATCGCTATCATTTCCGTCTGATACGATGATAAACGTCCAATGCCAAGCGGCGTGGCAGGATAGAGCGTTCCGTTTATCTCGACCTGCGGTTTTTGGCCGCACGAAAAATTTAGATCGCTAACGTTATCAGAAATGAGCAGCATCTGCTCGATAATTGGTGCTACATCCAAGAGGCTCATCCGGCGGGTTCTCCGTAGGAAAATCTAATGAAAAGGAAGGTTCGAAAGGGACTCGATTCGATGTTCGCGCTTGTGGCATTGCGAACCAAGAAAGATTATCACCTAATTGTTGAACAATTGCAAGCAATTTATTTCAGTTGTTTAACACATGATGATCTCGTCATCAAGGACGCAAGAGTTCGTTAATGGTTGTGTCAATTGGCTTTCCGGAACATAGAATTGCTGAAATTAGTGCAGCCGAACTCGCACCTGCTTTAATTACGGATGCGAAAGAATCGGCGTTGATGCCGCCAATCGCGACCAGGGGAATGCTGCCAATTAGCTTCTTGATCTCTCGAATACCGTCTAAGCCGATCAGTTTTTCAGTGTCGGATTTTGTTTGGGTCGGAAATATCGGGCCGACGGCTATGTAATCTACCGGCATCTTTGCGGCGGCGATAGCCTGGTCGATATTATGGGTTGATATGCCAATGATCGCGTTTGGGCCGAGTATCCGGCGGGCTTCCTCAGGCGGCAGGTCATCTTGACCGAGATGAACTCCATCGGCACCCGCTGCAAGGGCGATGTCGGCGCGATCGTTGACGATCAACCGTGAGCCCAAGGGGCGGCAGAGTTTGATCGCAGCCGTGACGGTATAAAAGAATTCAGCAGAGGAGATGCCCTTTTCGCGGACTTGGATCAGACGGGCTCCGCCTTCGGCAATCAACCGAACCTGTTCAACAACGGGGACCGGTGAAAGGTATCGGTCGGTTATCGGATATATCTTGGGGATTATCAAGCTCAAGGATTTTTGACGTTAAGTTAGAGACTTCATCATCAGGAAACCATCTTCGCCATTATTATAATACCGGCGCATTCGCTGCACGATCGAATAGCCGGAGCTTGAATAAAGCTCTTGCGCTGGCTCATTCCCTATACGAACCTCCAGAACAATAGTCGAAAGACCTTTTGCACGAAGTGCCCGTTCAATATGTTCCAAGAGCAAACGAGCTATTCCCCGGCGACGATGTTCGGGAGCCGAGCAGATGGTAGTTATGTGCGCCGCGCCATCGGCATTGACGACAACGAAAACGAATCCGGCCAAGACGCCTTCTGCGGTTCGAACCTGGTAGCTTAGCGAATGCGGTTCATTTAGGAGATACCTAAATGTTTGAACGGAATAGTTGTCGCCGTTTACGAAACAACGCAAATTTAACCGGAGGAGCTCGGTCAGATCATTCGCGGTCACGGGCTTGATCGAATATGAGGTCGGCGGAGCTGGGCGGATCGTTTCTGGCCGGTCGGGGGCCGAGAAAAAGAAAAGATCACGCAATGTCTGAATTATCGCCATTCCCGCTTAGTCTATGAACATACAGTCGCCGTAGCTATAGAACCGATACCGTTCGGCGATCGCATGTTGGTATGCCGCCATTATAAGGCGATGGCCGGCAAAAGTGGAAACGAGAACGAGCAGCGAGCTTTTTGGAAGATGGAAATTCGTTAGAAGTCCGTTGATCGCACGAAATCGGTATCCGGGAAGGATCGTAAGATCAGCATCTCCGGATGAGGCTCGGAATTCGCCAAATTTTCCGATCACAGTTTCGAGCGTTCGCGTAGTCGTTGTGCCGACCGCAATGATACGTCTGCCATCGGACCGAGCTTTTTCGAGCGTGGCGGCAGCGACTTCATTGATTTCATAGCGTTCTGGCTGGACGCGGTGATCGCCCAATTCCACGACTCTCACCGGCTCAAAGGTCCCGTAGCCAACGTGAAGCGTAATTTCGACCAATTGAATTCCCTTTTCTTTCAACTGATCAAGCACCTGACGCGTGAAATGCAAGCCCGCCGTTGGAGCCGCTATCGCACCCCGCTTAGACGCGTAAACCGTTTGGTACCGTTCACGATCGGTGTCCGGATCATTTCGATCGCGATGAATGTACGGAGGCAATGGGGTCTTTCCGGTGCGGTCAATCAAGGAATCCAGATCCTCTTTTGCATTGAATCGGACTGTGATCGTTCCATTGGGATGTTTCTCAGTCACACGACACGAGAGTTCGTTGCTAAAGTCAACGCGTTTGCCTATGGGAAGGCGTCGGCCTGGTCGTGCGAGAGCTTCCCACCGCCGGTCTTGAAGCGGCCGAATCAGAAAGATCTCAACAGAAGATGCGGTCTCGGTTACACCGAAAAGACGAGCAGGAAAGACTCTGGTATTGTTTATTACGAGGAGATCTCCACCCGAAAAATGATCGACAACGTCCGTAAAGTATTTGTCCTCAAATGTTCGTGAATCGCGGTTGACATGCATCATCCGAGATGCCGAACGGGATTCAAGTGGTTTTGCGGCGATAAGGTCAGGCGGGAGGTTAAAATCAAGCTCAGTAATGTGCATCGAATCTAAGAATCGTATTGTCCGAAAAAGATATTTTTACTATACTTGTCCAATCGTCACGTAAGAAATCGATCGGCATCGTATGTTGGCCGAAGATACGATTCACACTCTGATGTTACCGATTACAGAGTCGGTTGAGTATTTTCACAAGGAAGGGATCTCGAAAAGGTGAAGTTAACCATACATGAGAGAATATTTCTTTGAGAGTTTTACGGGTTGATCAATGGGAAATCAAAGGAGATTACAATGAGTGTATTAAGACTTGGATTTTTGAGCGGGTTAGCGATGGTCGCTTTCGTGGGTATGTTCTCGAGCGAAATAATCGCTCAGGACGGAAGGCTGATAGGGGGCGGATCAGGTATTACCGTCTTTGAGGACCGTAATTTTCGCGGAGACGCGGTGACCTATCAGAACGATATGTCCAGCCTGCCTTCAAGGTTCAACAACAAGATATCGAGTCTTCGCGTTGGCCCTGGCGAATTTTGGGAGATCTGCGATCAAACTCGTTATCGAGGCCAGTGTGTTACCGTATCGGGTGAAGAAAGTGACCTGCGCCGAAACAACTGGGACAATCGCATTTCGTCAATGCGCCGCGTGACCGGTGGCGGTGGCGGCGGTGGTTGGGGCGGCCAAACAAGTCGGCCCCCGTCATGGGCGAGGGGTACTTTTTACGCATTGGATCCTTCGACCGGAGCTCAAATAACTCTCTCTATTTCTGATAATGGACAGGTCATGTCCAGCAGCATGGAAAGTTCCAGCTACGGAACCTATTATCAAGAAACGATACAGATGGAAGGCGTAACCGTACGAGTTCAGCGTGCCGGAAACGGGATAAGAACTTCGCGGTATGACACAGGCCAGGTCATCAACTATTCCCGCACGCAGGTAGGTAGCGGAGGACCTGGTTGGGGTGGTGGCGGCGGAGGCCAAACGAGTCGGCCTCCGTCCTGGGCGACGGGTACTTTTTACGCGCTGGATCCTTCGACCGGTGCTCAAATAACTCTTTCTATTTCTAATAATGGACAGGTCATGTCCAGTAGCATGGGAAGTTCCAGCTACGGAACCTATTATCGAGAAACGATACAGATGGAAGGCGTAACTGTACGAGTTCAGCGTGCCGGAAACGGGATTAGAACTTCGCGGTATGACACAGGCCAGGTCATCAACTATTCCCGCACGCAGGTAGGTAGCGGTGGACCCGGTTGGGATGGCGGTGGCACCACTCGTCCGCCAAACTGGGCGACCGGCACCTTTAACGGTAGAGATCCGGCTACTGGAGCGAACATCGTCCTTACTATCGGAGTCGACGGTCGAGTCACCTCAAGAAGCGGCCGGCAAGTAAGCTATGGAACCTTTAACAACAACATGATCTACATGGAAGGTGTTACGGTACGAGTGGAGCAGGCCGGAAGAAATAATATCCGAACGACTCGTGTGGATACCGGTCAGGTTGTGAACTATCGGAAAAACTGATCTTCGGTCAACAAACATAAAAACAGCGTGCCTTGAGACTTTCAGGCACGCTGTTTTTTTGTTTTTTTGTTAGTTCAAGTTCTTTGGTGCCGGAGGTCGGACTCGAACCGACATGGGGTTGCCCCCGCCAGATTTTGAGTCTGGTGCGTATACCAATTTCGCCACTCCGGCGACGAATTAAAAATAATACGGCGCAAACTAAGGAGACGTCAAGGAAAGGTAGTGCGGCACCGGGATCGGTATTTCGCCGGAGCCACCGTATTGATCGGCTCGAAATCCGCCATCGCTGCTTCTAATGTGGTACCAGACGTTGCTGGCCGGCCTGAAAACCGCGATGTCGATCCGCCCGTCTCCGTCAAGATCGGTTTTCAAAGGAATATCATCTGAAAGGCCGAATTGAAGAACCTCGACACCTCCCGTCGAACGTAGCAGATACCATTTCCCCTCAGATGGCCGATAAACCGCACGGTCGGCTTTGCCATCTCCGTCGAGATCACCGCAAACCGGAAGATCGCCCAAAAGCCCAAATCGAACTATGCTAATGCCCTCGTTCGAACCAAACGAATACCAAACACCTTCGGACGGCCTGAAGACGCCAATGTCAGCTTTTACGTCACCATCGTAGTCTGCTGGCACAGGCAGGTCACCGGGCGAACCAAAGCGGATGGCGGCAAAGCCAGACGAACTCTGCAGGAGATACCAAATTCCGTCCAATGGCCGATAAACCGCGATGTCTGCCCTGCCATCGCCGTCATAGTCCGCCGCGACCGGCACATCGGTCGCCACTCCAAAGGTCCTGTAGATAATGGTGTTCGTGCCGCTTTCGAGGACATACCAAATACCGTTCGATGGCCTGAAAACTGCGATGTCAGCCTTGCCATCACCGTCAAAATCGGCAGCAGCCGGAACATCGCCCGGCACACCGAACGGGTTAAATAAATCACTACCGCTTTCACGTTCAAAGATGCGAAAACCCGTCGAACCCGGTTCCGTACTGATTCGGAACAATGAAAGATCTGTTTTGCCGTCACCGTCAAAGTCAAAAGGTGCCGCTGTCGGGACGGCCTTCTTGCATGTGCAGGCAAAACCGTCGGTCACCGCGATGTCGTCAATATATTGGCCCTCGCGAAATGTGCCGATGTCCGTACCGATCCGCCAACGCAACCGTACAGCACTTCCTGCAGCCGACGCAGGTAAGCGAACCTTTGATTCGATCCATACTGACGATTCGCCGATCCCGCTCCGGCCGGACCAGCCCTGCCGACCGCCGAGCGGATTGCTACAGCAAGTGTCAATGGTTCCGTCATAACCGCCTGAAAGAAAAGTGCCCCCCGCGGTGATTATGTCCTGCCATTCACCATCGTTCTGCATGATCTCCAGAACGGAACCGTCGAACAGCCTGTTTCGAAGAAACGTAGTTTCGAGTTCGTACCAGTTCCGAAAACTGAGTTCCGCGGTCGGTGTGGCAACGTTGAATACAGGTGAAACCAGTTCGTTTACACCCATCTGTATCGGCGCCGGAGAGAACGCAGAATTTGGTTCAGATTCGCGGCGAAGTATGGACGTACGCCAAAGCTGATGATTCGTGGAAGTTGAGCTAGTCCATTCCGACGGAAGGCCGGGAGCGGTTGGCCCGTCGAAGGTCTCTGTGAATGCCGAAACGGGAACGCCGGAGCGGAACTGTATTGCAACCGAACCTATCTCCGTCCCACCTTCACGAATTCGCATCTGAAGCAGAACCATCGAACCACATAGAGTTAAGTTATTGACACGGAAAGTATGCGTTCGAGTGACCGGCGGCGAGTTTGCAACAATAGGGCCGTAATTCTGAGGACCGCTGATAGCGGTAATATCATCGGTGTTCACCAACTCGCCGGTCAGGGCTATTGCATCTTGCATACCTTCGTTTCTAAGGCTGACCTCGATCGAGACTGTTTCTCCGGGTTCGGGAATATTATTAACGGTGCAACTCTCGCCGACTATTGTGTTCCCGCTCTCTACTGCGACGGGAATAGGTTCGAGCGCGAAGTTCTCTGAGATCGATCCGCTTGGCAGTTCAATATTCTTAGTGATGCTGCGATAACCATTCGCCGAGGCAACAGCGTTGTAGCTTCCCGGCAAGGCCATCAACGGGCCGTAGCTTCCGCTCGAATTCGTTGTACGCGAAAGTGCATTGAGTCTGATGTTGGCCCCGCTTATTGGCAGTCCGGTCGATTTGTCCGTTACTGAACCGGAAATGAGGCCACGCGGAGCATTCTGACATTCCTCGAATCGAAAAGTGCCGATCTGGGTAAGCCAGCCGAAATCGCTAAACTCCTCGCTTTCAAGCGTGTAATAGGCGTTTGTAAGCCAGAACGTACAGTCATCTACGGGATCGACGCTCATTCCGCTATATTCGCCCCAACGCCAACCGAACGCTTTCTGTACTCCGGTTCCTTCGATAAGGGTATTCTCCGCTCGTAACGTTCCGGGCGGATCACTGGTCCCTCTGCCGGTGTAAACTATCGACACTCGTTTCTTCTCGGACCCCTGATTATAACCAACGGCCAAATTCCCCAGATGATCCTGAGCGGCCGACCCGATCCATCGAGATAAAGTCGCATCGCCCGCAGTCTCTGCGATGTGTAGAACGTAAGGATCGGCATTGCGGCGAAACTCATACAATCTGATACCGGCTCGATAGGTCTGTTCGGGCGGCGTCATGCGGATCGTCTGGTTAAAAACAAGTGATTCGTGGGTTCCGTGATTACGATATGCCAGCCTGTGCGCTAGCCGGTCGCTTTGCGAATCAAGCCGTTCGCCGGGCGGAGGCTGTGCGATGTCCGGTCGGCCGGGCGGACTTGTCGGATCAAACGCAGGAACCGCTAGCGGGCTTTCAGGGCGTTCTGTAAAAGTGGAAGCAAGCGGATCTTCAAAATTCGGACGAAAATCATAGAGGCGGACCGCATCGGCAGTATCGCCGTATTCATCTGCGGTGAAAGAAGCAAATGTGTTTGGCGCATTCTCGGGAGGCGGACGTAATCCGTCGAGATCAGCGGGCAGCATTCCGCGACGCCTGAATGATGCCGGATCCGATTGACTGAAATAAACATATCCGGCAGTCTCGTCGCCAACCAGCATTTTCGCGCGATCGAATGCGAACATCCCAGTGCCGACGTAGTCCGCACCGAGAAACTCGTCGGTCGCCATATAGTAGCCGTCGTGCCAGACGCCGAATTTTGGGAAATCGTTTATGCGGACGTTGGGCATTACAAACTCATACGCAAAATATTCGCCGGTCGGGTCGCCTGACTTTGAGATCGCGATCAGTTGACGGAACGGCGGAAATGCTGAACATACTTGGCTGATCAGCCATCTATCTGCAAGCGGGTCATAAAGCACATTCGGAAGACCGTCAAAGCGGGTCGAACATACTGTGTTCAGCGGGGCGAACAATGTACTCAACCGAAGCGGCGGCGACATCGGGTTTCCTGATCTGTCAAAAACCCGAAACAAGGAGTTCACCGCCTGAACATAATGGCTAGGGCCGATATCGCCGGTCATATCGGGAGGCAGAAAAAGCAGGTTATAAATGAGGCCGTTGTCGAGGTTTTCCAGCCCTTTGAAAGAAAGACCCGGTTCAGGCATCGGCTCCGCGAATGCACTTGCCGTGGCGGCAGTCTCGCCTCCATAGGAAGGGCGCGAGCTGTGGTGATCTTGGGAAACTAAATTCGCAAACCCGGGTTCGCGAACCGCAAGCCCGCTAGGTACATAATTTGAAGGAGGATAAACGGATGTATCCAGAACAGGCCCGACTTCGGCAAAGGCAGCTGCGCGAGCTGTCGAGGGACTGGAGATCTTTCCTAATTCCTGCTTTGCTCGGATCTCCTCAGAACCGGAACTCAAGGCCGCAACGAGCACGCCGATCAGAAGCACCATAATGAGGATCGATCCGCTGCGTTTCATCGCGTGCCAGAACCTTGCTCTCCGTTGTAATAAGCAACGTCGACTCTCAACCGGGCCTCATCTAAAAACAACTCGATGCTCTCGGCGACCACATTTTCGATCAATATGCCGTTGATCTGTTCGCGAACATTTTCAAGCGCAGGGACAACTCGGCCAGGATTTCGTGTGCGAAAATCGGGTACAAATGTACTTTCGTAGTAGTCGTTCTCATCTTCGCGCGAAACGACCGCAAACGAACGAAAGCGAAAATCAATGTACTTATCGATCGCAAGTCGTTTTGAAATTAGCTGTTCGAAATTCTCGTCTTGGACCGAACTGAACCCTACTAAACGCAGCCGCCGCTCAAACTCTGAGGTCGAAGGGAAAAACCTAAGAATGCTTTCGATCTCGGCTCTGATCTCCTGCTCGGTCGGAGCATTGCGCGGCACTCGTTGCGCCTCGAGCGCAAATATCCTCTGATTCACGGTCAGGCGAAGCGCATCGTCAAGATCGGCTTGTGATGGCGGATCGATCGGCTTCTGCGGCTGAAGTGCCAATTGCCACCGAATATCAGAAAGCGTGATAAGCTCCCGCCCCAAACCGTCCGAAACCACTGCGAGGGTCTTGTCCACAAGAATCTGGCCAGGGACCGCCAAACAAACTGTGAGAACGAAACATACGACCGAAAGCGAACGGGCAGAAGTTGTTGAGAACTTTGGAAAAGGCATAGCTATTTGATGATTCTATTTCATCAACGAACCAAATTAAAGAAAATTCGACTCATTGTGTCGAAAATCAGCACGATTTTCACATCAGATCAGTACTTTTAACATTTATTTTCATTATTCTGCTATACTTGCGTAACTGTGCATATCTAAGTGCAATGGCGAGAAAATGTTATGGAAAAACAAGCTGCCCAGAACATTCAGGACGCATTTCTTAATTCGGCTCGGCGCGAGCGCATTCACGTCGTCATCCATCTTTTGCAGGGAGCTACGCTGGCTGGAAGGATCAAGAGTTTCGACAAATTCTCTGTTCTGCTCGATGTGGGCGGACAGGACTTCCTTGTATTTAAGCACGCGATCTCTACGATCTCGCAAGATAAACGGCCGCAGGAATCCCACTAGAAAACTGTCTTGCACGGAAAGTTCATCACGTTCGAAGGCATTGACGGCAGCGGCAAATCAACGCAGCACCGGATGCTTTCGGGCTTTTTGCGTTCGAAGGGCCTTACAGTCATTACAACTCGTGAGCCAGGCGGAACACCGCTCGGCCGTCGGCTTCGTGAGGCATTTCTGGAGACAGAGGAAACCGTTGCCCCAATGGCCGAACTTTTATTGTTCGCCGCCGACCGAGCTCAACACGTTGAGTTCTTAATAAAACCCGCACTTGAAGAAGGCCGTATCGTTCTTTCAGACAGATACGCCGATGCGACTTTTGCATACCAGGGAGCCGGCCGCGGGTTTGATGAAAATACAGTTAACGAGATTATTCGGCTCGCGACCGGCGGCCTGAAGCCCGATCTGACCTTATTCTTTGATATATCGGTTCAGCTTGCGATGGAGCGTTTGAACGACCGCGACGACCAAACTGCAAAGAAAAATAGAATGGACCTCGAAACCGCGGAATTTTACGAGCGTGTGCGCAATTCGTATCTGGGGATCGCCGAACGCGAAGCCGAGAGGTTTCGTATTCTGGACGCTTCGGGCTCGGTTGAAGAGATACACCGCACCGTTGTTGAGATCGTAGAGGCGATCGTCGATTAAAGAGAATGTTCGAGAATCTGATCGGCAATAATGTTGCAAAGACGCAGCTTCAACGGCTGCTCGCGACAGACCGTGTGCCGGGCTCGATGCTCTTTGCCGGTCCGGAAGGCGTTGGGAAAAAGCAATTTGCATACGAACTTGCCAGAGCATTCGTTTGCACTGACGTTTCAGACATCGGGCCTTGCGGCAAATGCCTTGCCTGCGTTCGGATAGACGAAATAGTGCCGCCAAAGGCTGAAAAGGGCGACGAATACGACCGTGTTTTTTTTGGCTCGCATTCAGACGTTGGATTGGTCGCCCCTTACAAACAAAACGTCAGGGTCGGATCGATCCGGGCCCTTGAACAGGAAGCGAATTTTCGTCCCTTCGAGGGAAGGGCACGTATATTTATTATCGATAACGCTGATCGAATGAACGATTCGGCGGCAAACGCACTGCTCAAGACCTTGGAAGAACCGTCCCCAACGACTTACATTGTCTTGGTCACGGCACGACCAGATAAACTGCTTCAAACGATCCGATCGCGAAGCCAGACCATCCGTTTTGGTCCGGTTGAACCGAAGGAGATCGAGCGACTGCTCATCGATTCGCATGGTTTTTCCGCAGCTGACGCATTGCTCGCTTCGCGTGTTTCAGGCGGAAGCGTTGCTCGTGCTATCACGTTCAATTCAGTGCATTTTCGCGAGGTTCGGGAACAAATGCTGGAATTGATAGAGAACGGTGCTGTCCGCAACGACCTGGCAACAATGCTTATCATCGGCGAACAAATGAACGATGCAAAGAACAAGGATCACTTCGAAGAGAACCTCTCAGTTTTGGAAACGCTTGCAAGAGATATCTGGATGATCGCGTCAGGAACGGAAACGGTGAAACTCACGAATTTGGATATCGCCGATAAGTTAAAGGCCATAGCCGCCCGCATTGAACCAAATCGTTCCGCTGCCTGGCTCGAGGCCATCGAAGCAATGCGGCAAAATTTTGTAGTGAATATCAATCGAAAGATCGCGACTGACGAGCTCCTGGTCAATATGGCCGTATAAATAAAAAGATTTGACACAATTTATGCTTTTCGGGGTCTGTGTTTGTGGTAAGATTTCTAAAAATCTAAAAGGAGGCACCTATATGCAGCGAATAGCTTTATCGACTTTAGCGGTTTTGGTTCTTTTTTTAACTTGCCAGATCGCCTCCGCTCAAGGTGTAACCGAAATAAATGGCGGTATCCTGAACGGAAAGGCGAAAAAACTTCCTAAGCCGGAATATCCCGAAGTGCTAAGACTGTCCGGAATCAAAGGCACGGTCAAGATCGCCGTTACCATAGACGAGGAGGGAAATGTTGTTTCGGCCGAACCTGTCTACCAGGAAGAAGCCGTTAAAGGAATGGACGGCGAAACCATACCGACCCCACCCGCGGTGCAGCCGCATCCGCTTCTCGTTGACGAAGCGCAAAAGGCCGCTCTTGAAGCAAAATTTTCACCGACAAGACTTAGTGGCGAACCTGTAAGAGTGAAAGGAATGCTCGTTTATAATTTTGCGTCGGAATATATTGAAAAGGCGACAGCGCCAATTGGGCCGATTTCGGATACGCCTATCCAGACGAAACGGATTCCGTCACAGATAAGCGGCGGGGTTCTAAATGGCAAGGCAATTAGCCTTCCTCGCCCGGCTTACCCACCGGCGGCACGCGCCGTAAGAGCAAGCGGGCCTGTAACCGTTCAGGTACTTATTGATGAGAATGGAGATGTGATTTCGGCATCGGCAGTTTCCGGACATCCTCTCCTTCGTGCTGCCGCGGTTGAGGCTGCTCGAGATGCAAAATTTTCACCTACGATGTTATCAGGTGAACTGGTGAAGGTCTCTGGCGTTATTACATATAACTTTGTTCCGCCTAAAGAGGTAAGCGATCAGTAGTAGTTGTATAATAGTCAGGTGGAAGGAGTGCAACCAGAATCTTTAACGGCGTCGTCGCTTGAGCGTAGGCTTGCTGCTGCGGGTGTAGCCTTGATGTCTGCGGGGGCGGGGGCCGTATGGTATTTTGAACCGACTAAGGCGGGCTTCTTTCCAGCGTGTTTTCTTTTTTCGACAACAGGATTTGCTTGTCCAGGCTGCGGGCTGACACGCGGCTTTCATGCTCTTTTCCACGGTGATATTGCGGCAGCAATGGGGTTTAATGCATTAATTCCATTATTTCTTTTGATCTTTGGATTCTTGTTTGCGGCAATGGCGTATGTTGCAGTAACGGGCCGCGGATTCCCGCGCTGGTCGATATCATTGCCTGCCATCTGGGGATTATTGATCCTACTGATCGGGTTCGGAATAGTGAGAAATATTCCAGCTTACCCATTCTCTTTGCTTTTTCCGGGTTAGGTTATCTGAACAAGCGGACGATCATCGGCCAGCGACTTTGCAGCGGAACCTTCCTTACGTAATATCTCTACTTCTTTGACAAATTCTTCGACGATATCCTCACCTGAAACACGGCGCATAGGAACACCGTCTTTGAAGATCATTCCGACATTTCGGCCGAACGTAATGCCTAGTTGGGAGTCGTGCGCTTCGCCGGGGCCGTTTACGGCGCAGCCCATAATGGAAAGGTGCAGCGGTTCTTCGACGTGAGCAAGTCGGCGTTCGACCTCGGTCACGATCTCGACAAAGTTATCTATGTCCAATCTTCCGCAAGTCGGGCAGGCTACGACCGTCACTCCGCGTTTTCTCAGTTCAAGCGATTTAAGAATTTCCCAGCCTACGCGAACTTCCTCGTGCGGCTCGGCTGCGAGCGAAACACGGATCGTATCGCCAATTCCTTCATGCAGCAAGACGCCAAGCCCAATAGCAGATTTGATCGTGCCGCCAAATGGTGTGCCTGCTTCGGTAACGCCAAGGTGCAGCGGATAATCGACCTTCGCGGCCATCAGCCGATACGCTTCTACCATGCGGTTCACGTCCGAAGCCTTTAGCGAAATGATGATGTCGCCAAAGCCAAGATCTTCAAGAATACGCACGTGCCGCATACCCGATTCAACCATCGCCTCTGGCGTAGCGGTACCATATTTCTTGAGAAGGTCCTTTTCCAGCGAACCGCCGTTCACGCCAATTCGGATCGGAACTTTTTGAGCTTCAGCAGCCCGGACCACTTCGCGAACGCGGTCGATATGGCCGATATTACCCGGGTTTATGCGAAGCTTGTCGATACCCGCTTCGAGCGCCTTTAAAGCAAGTTTGTAATGGAAATGAATATCAGCGACGAGCGGAACGTCCGTACGCTTCCTGATCTCCTTCAACGCGGCGGCTGCATCATCATCAGGTACGGCGATCCGGACGATCTCGCAACCCGCCTCGACCATTTGTTCGATCTGCCGAATGGTGCCGTCAACATCGGTCGTGTCCGTCTTGGTCATTGATTGGACCGAAACCGGAGCGCCCCCGCCGATCTGCATATCACGGATCTTTACTGCTTTTGAAACTCTAGTCATTTAGGATATCTCTTTAGTTCCATTCCCCTAGAAAAACTTCGAAATATCCAGGTACATTACAAAGACCATAAGTAACAAGATAACCGCTAATCCAGCGAGTTGTATCTTTTCCCTGATCGCCATCGAAAGGGTCTTGTTGAACCACGACATCACCTTTTCAATACCGAGCATCATTATCTGACCGCCGTCAAGAAGCGGTATTGGAAGCAAATTGAAGATACCCAGATTCAAACTGATTATGCCGAGCACGAACATCAATCCGCCAAAGCCTGCTTGAGACACGGCGTTTGTAATAACGCTAACAATGCCTACAGGGCCAGCAAGTCCTGAATCGCGGACTGAACGCTGGCCGGAGAAAAGCTGGCCAAATACTTTGCCGGTCAGCCGCATTATTTCCCAGTTCGTCCGAAACGCATATGAAACGGCTCCGCCGATCCCGACAGCCTCGCGGGCTGTAACGGCATCAGACGCAAAAACAGCTCCGATCCTGTAAACCCCATCCTCTGAGACTTTTGGCGTTATAGTAATTTCCTTGCGCTCACCGCCGCGTTCAACAAGCAAAGTTACAGGGTTTTCCTTGTTTTCCCTGATCGTATTAATGACCTCGTTCGAATTGGTAATCGTTTTACCATTGATCGCAAGCGGCTTATCGCCCTTTTGCAGACCGGCAGCCGCAGCAGGCATGTCTTCCTGAACGGTGCCGACCACCACCGGCTCAGCACCAGTTTCGGGACGAACCCCGATCTCGCCTATCTTGTTTCCGTCGCGGTCAACGCTTGCCGGACGAAGATTTAGCGGCAAACGATCACCGCCACGCTGAACGACGATCGGGATATCTTTTTCAGGCGAAACAAGTACGTCGTTGCTTACCTGTCCCCAAGTTGGGTTTTCGATCCCGTCGAACGTAACGATGCGGTCGCCAACCTTTATACCCGCTTGTTCAGCGGCACTGCCCGGCGAAACCAATCCAACGATAGGGGCCGGCATCGCTGGGATACCGTAAAGCACAGCCGCGCCGAACGGGATCGCTAAAGCGAGCACGATGTTCATAAACGGGCCGCCAAGCATCACCAAAAACTTCTGCCATCGCGGACGAAGCTCGTAAAGTTCCGATTCGGGCACCTTTTCTTCGTCGGAGGCTCCGCCTTCTAAAGGAGCCGTTACTTCGTCCCCATAAAGCTTTACGTATGCTCCAAGCGGGATCGCCGAGATGCGGTAATCCGTGTGCCCCCGCTTAAAGCCCCAAATACGTGGACCAAGGCCAAAGAACGAATACGCCTCGACCCGCATTCCAAAAAGTTTTGCAACGATAAAATGACCAAATTCGTGAATATTGATCGCAACACCAAGTACGAATATGACCGCTAAGATTAAAATTACGATTTCTGGCATATTAAAATTCTCGCATTAAACGCGAATAACTTAGAAACTAAGTAACGAAGGTAAGTTGTAATCAATTCACCGCCGCTTTTATCTCAAGTTTTATTATAGCGCGCTCGCGGGCCCAAGCATCGGCAGCGACAATGATTTCGAGCGACGAGGCGGCCTCTGCTGTGTGCTCGGCCATTATCGAACCGTTCAACTCGGCGATCTGATCAAGCCGAAGCCTTCCGTCCAAAAACGCCCTAACGGCGATCTCATTTGCTGCGTTTAAGACTGCAGGCATCGTGCCGCCTTGCTTTAAGGCATCAAAGGCCAATCCTAGGCACGGAAAGCGTTCGAGGTCAGGTTCTTCGAAGGTAAGCCGGGTAAGTTTGGTCAAGTCGAGCGATTCCAGACATCCTTCTTTCCGTTCCGGATAGGTAAGAGCATATTGGATCGGGTGCTTCATATCTGTGACGCCAAGTTGTGCAATGATCGACCCATCGACCATCTCAACCATTGAATGAACGACCGATTGGGGATGAACGATAACCGAGATCCGATTCGCGTCAAAGCCAAACAGCCAATGTGCCTCGATCACCTCAAGCCCTTTGTTCATAAGGG
>CAZXTS010000033.1:0-20825 GCA_964643745.1 uncultured Chloracidobacterium sp. | reverse complement strand
TCATAGTCGGCAGCGACCGGAATATCGCCCGCTTCGCCCCACATCACCGTTTCGGTCGTTCCGTTCGAACTACGTTCGACGGTCCAATTCCCCGTAGTTGACGACCAAACCGAAAGATCGGTCTTTTTATCGCCGTCAAAATCCGAGACAAGGTTTGGCTTGGTTACATCGATTATGTAAAGACCAGTAGTGAGATCGCCGAGAAGCACCTTGTCTTCGCCGAGGAACGGATATACCGCCCAGTTGCCGTTATAGCCTGTGATCTGCTGTCCAGTTAGCGTGTTAACACCGCAAACTATGTCGTCCGGGTCAAACTTTCGATTTGAATCAAGCACTTCCTGAAGATCGCTTTCTGTAAAGTCAGCCGGCCATGTGTCGTATTGTCCGATACGAACAGGACTTGCAGGTGTCGAAATATCAAAGACTTGTGTCCCCGCCTGATACCACGATACATAAAGCTTGTTTCCCATAACGACCGGGTTATGCGGGGTAACCCCGATAATTCCAAGATCGCTCATTGTGATCCGGTTTACTAATTGAGCATTGGACGGGATCGAAACATCATAAACTCTGATATCACCCGGATTGGTTGCTTCGCTATTGCTGATCTCTCGGGCGCTGTATAAATAATTACCATCTTCGCTGGTCCAGGTGCTGTGGTTCGCGTTCAACCCGACTGCGACTGAACCGAGCAATGTCGGCGCTTGGGTCGCGAGATTCGAAATATCCATTATGTCGATCCGCGTGCTGCTCGAAAATCCCGAAAGATAGAGCTTGTTTCCGCGAATGTGCATTGCATGCACCCACCCGCTGTCGCTGTGATTAAAACCCCACTTAAATACGGCTGCGGCAGGGTTTGTCACATCAATGATCCTTAATTGCCTATTGCTCGTCGTGTTCGAATTTTCGAGAAGGTAACGTTTGTCGCCCTGATCGAATACCATCATCTCGTGGATCGTCGGCCATCCGCCGCCGTTCGTGGCGTTAACGATCCCTAGAAGCTGAGGACTCGCGGGATTCGTCAGATCAACGATATGAACCCCACCTGTATTCCCTGTTCCGAAGTAGCCCCTGTTCCCAATGACGATCGCCTCAAGGAACTGAAGATTCGCACCAGGATTGTACCAAGATGAAAGTACGGGAGCATCAGGATTTGAGATATCGAAAATAAACACGCCGCGGCAATTAAAGCTGCCGACCACCGCAATACTTCCGTCTGCATGAATATCTGCATACTTCAAGAGCGAGGAGGTAGCACAGCCCGGATTAATATTCGATCGGACGCGATAGTTTTTCACTGCAAAAACATCTGCGGAAAATACAACTATCCCAATAAATAGAGAGATGACGAGGCCCTTTAGATTCATATAATTTCGGAGAAACCGGCTAACGGATATGTCCTAAGATTTGAGGCACGAAAAAGCGAAGTATATACCTAAACTCTGCAAATGTCTAAGCAAAAAAACCCGGCAAAACCTATGAAGCCTTTCGTGAAACGTCGCGTATCGCAAGGTCAAACGTGCCCGGATCGACCTTCACAAATCGGCGGTTTCTGTTAAGTGAAACGGCGATCGAGATAGTCGGGTTGTTCCCGCGAAATTCCATGCCGCCGGCGACCAACAGATTATAGAGTTCGTTCACATGGATCGGATGCCCGGCTTCACGGATCAACAACGTACAAGCTTGGGTAATCGTACGATCGGCAAATCTTTGGCTGATCGCCTCAATATGATGAGAACGCGGCGGGACAGATCGACCTGCGTCAAAGTAAGCTACGTTCCCGGAACTCGTCGGCTCGTTCATTGAGGTTACGGTGTCAGAAACACGAACCTGAGAATTGCTCTCGGTATCAGGCCGATTGATCGAAGCCATGTCGGGAGCCATTGCCCGGCTTGAGGATCGCATTGCAACTATCAAACCATCGATTGCAGATTCAGTCTGCCGAGCTCCATTTTCAAGAGCCTGGATCTCTTCCCGAAGCCTTTCGCTTTCCTGCTCGACCTCACGCAATCGCGAAATCAAGCGGCTTTGAGCCTTCCGGGTCTCCTGAAGGGTCTTTTCGAGAGTTGTGATCAGATTTGGATCAAGCATTTTGACGCGGCAGCTTAGTGCGGATAGAACTTTTTGAACGGTTTTAGCTAATTCCCTCTGTTGATGACATATCCGGGAATCTCATCCAATGCTTGAAGATACTCGCTTTTCGCGAAATTTTCAAGATTTTTTCTCGCGGTCCCTGCATACTCCGCGGCCAGATCCCTTGTCTTTGCAATAATATTGTTGGCCGCAAGACGCGAAACAAGTTCGTCTCTCTGTTCGGGGAGATAATCGCCTGATTCCATAATGGATTCAAGCAATGGACGACAATTAGGCTCGCTCTCGCAGAGCATTATCATCGGAAGGGTGAATTTGCCTTCCAATAGGTCGGCTCCGGCGGTTTTTCCGATCGCATTTGAGTCCGCCGTAATGTCCAGAAGATCGTCGGCCAATTGGAACGCAATGCCAAGGTTCATTCCATAATCGCGCATTGCGGCCTGTTGTTTTGGTTCGGCACCAGCGATGATCGCGCCGATCTCGCAACACCCCGACATCAAGAAAGCGGTCTTTCGGCGGAGAATGTCAAAATACTCGTCCCGGGTGATCTCTGAATTTCCGATGGTGGTTAGCTGAATGATCTCGCCCTCTGTCATCTTTCGAGTCAGCCTCGTCAGAATATCGAGGATAGGCAAGGAACGTTCACGCAGCGATGTTTCGAACGCCGACATATATAACCAATCGCCCATCAAAACTGCTGCGTGATTTCCAAAGCGTGCGTTGATCGAGGGTCGATTTCGACGAAGATCAGAATTGTCTATTATGTCGTCGTGGACAAGCGTCGCCGTATGCAGCATCTCCATTACGGTCGCAAGCCGGACCACACTCTCATCCGAGCCGCGGCCGCCGACCGTATACGCCGATAAAATGACCAAAGCAGGCCTTACACGCTTGCCACCGGATGCACGCAAGTAGTCGCTAAGGAAATTGATCACCTGAACATTAGACGCAGCCTGCCGCTCAAACTCTTCTTCAACGAGTTTGAGCTCGGACCTGATAAGGCCAAAGATGCGCCGGGCGGTCGCCTCAGGTAATAATTCATTTGTGGCAGCCGCAAATTTCTGCACGATCAATTGCTCCGATAATTATCAAACTGCATATCAATGCCAAAGTCCTTGGCTTTCAGAGCGGCAATGACTTCTTGAAGGGTGTCACGGTCTTTGCTGGAAACTCGGACGGTCTCGCCCTGAATGGAAGCCTGCACTTTATACTTGCCGTCCTTTATAAATTTTACGACCTCTTTCGCTTTGTCGATGGGAATTCCCTGCTGGATCTTGACTACCTGTCTAACGGTGCTGCCGGCGGCGGGTTCGATCTTCTGATAATCGAGGGCTTTTAACGAAATTCCACGCTTTACGAGCTTCCCCTGCAAAATATCGTTCATATTTCGGAGCTTCGTTTCGTCCTCTGCCGACATCAGCAGGTCCTTCTCCTGTAGCCCAACGTTAGCCTTGCTGCCTTTAAAATCAAACCGCTGCGAGACCTCTTTGGTCGTCTGGTTTATAGCGTTCGTGACCTCTGCGTAGTCGGTCTTTGAAACAATGTCGAATGAATTTTCCTTTGCCATATTGTTATATTGCCACAGAGAACACGGAGAGTGTATTACTGCGTTGAATCATTTCCCAGCAGTTCCCTGTGTATCCTCGGTTCGGAGCGTGACAGCAAAGAGATCAAGGAAGTTTTGGGAGGTCTGCCCCGCAAGCTGCTCAAATGGAACACCGTAGAATTCCGCAAGAAATTTGGCCGTATGCAAGACCATAGCGGGTTCATTACGTTTTCCCCGAAAGGGTATCGGTGTCAGGAAAGGGCAATCCGTTTCTACCAACAATTTATCAAGCGGCACAACCCGAGCCGAATCCCTCAAGTTTTCTGCCTTCTTAAACGTAACATTTCCGGCAAACGAGATCAGAAATCCGATCTTCATTAGTGCCTCCGCCATCTCTGGCGTTCCGCCAAAACAATGCATTATTCCGGGCTTTGGCTGAAAGCTGGCGGCTGACAGCTGGCGGCTGTTCTCAAAACTAGAGTTTTTAGTCTCTGAATTCCAGTTTTCAGTTCTCAGTTCTGAGTTTTCAGTTGTTTCAGAAAAGGCTTCGGTGAGGATCTCGATCGTGTCTTCGTTCGCGTCCCGGCTGTGGATTATCACCGGCAGACCCAGTTCTTTTGCGGTAATGATCTGCCGTCTAAATACCTCTGTTTGTACATCCCGCGGGCTGTGATCGTAATAGTAATCAAGCCCAATTTCGCCCCAGGCGATCACCTTCTTTGAAGACTTTACGAGGTTGATAAGATGCTGTTCGGCCTTATCGTCGTAAAGCTTCGCATCGTGTGGATGAACGCCAACGCTGGCGAACACGTTCTCATACTTTTCCGCAACGGCAACCGCTTTTCGAAAATCATCGGTATTCGGATCACCGGTCCCAACGTTAAGCATCGCCACAACACCAGCTTCCCGGGCCCGCTGCACGACCTCATCCCGGTCCGCATCAAAGGCCTCTCCGTCAATATGGCAATGGGAATCGATCAGCACAAAGGCTATTTGGACTCCCTCTCGTTTACAACTGACTCTATGAAACAGCCGATCATTTCATCTTCATCAAAAACGCATTCAGCAACCGCATATGGCGGACCGTTGAACCATGAGGGGTCGTCCGTAACGACTCGTTTGGTTCGAGTTTTTTCCACGCTGTTGTATCTAATAACGTCAACCTTGTCGATTTGAATTGCTATGATCGTGCGAGTACCGATATCCGTGCAGCGCCACCGTCCCAATGCTGTTAAAAATTCTAAACCAATTGAAAAATCCTCAAGTACCATCACACTTCTGTTTCAAACTAGATTCGAATCGGGCTTGCGCAAAAAAGTCATAAAAGTGATCTTCGATCATCCTCAATTCGATTTCCTGATCGGTTCGATGCTTTGCAATAATTTCTCGAATTCGTCCGGTGGAGTGTTTTTCTGTAATGTCAGTGTAACGACCAAAGCATAATTCTTGATTACCGTGACATAGGTTCGGTGGTGGAGAGGAACGCCAAATGCAGTACTTTCCATATCAACGCCTTCGAATGGAATTCCGCTAAATTTAGTAGTAGGCAGCACGCCCGTTTTCCTAAAAGTACCCGTGCCCGTCATCACAGATACTGTCTCAGCGAGAACCATTTTTGATGTGGCACCCTCCATTTGCTTAGCAGTAACAAATTCGATTGCAGAATTACCAACGGCACCGAGAGGCAGTTTTGTGACGACCAAAATATTTATCGATCGTCGGACCGCATCGTCCAGTTTCGCCGTGCCGCTTTCGGCTTGAGACTTGATCATTTCCGCACCGGCGTCGTTGTATAGCTTGATTTCGGTACGATCCAAGATTGTTAACTCTTCAGGAATTTCTAATTTGAATCCAAAAAAACGATTCAAATACGTTCTATCCTTCAGTTCGCCAAAAAGTTCAACTATATCTACCGATACCGGTCTTGGTGGAGCAGGCTTCGGCGGCGGTGGCGAACTCTGCGCGTGGGAAATGCTCGATAAACCCAGAGCGAGTAATAAGCAAAAATAAGAATAACAACCTTTCATATCTCTATTTCAACCTCGCCCCAATATTAACATTTTCGATGAACGCCGCGAGTGCCGGTTTTTCGCCGGTGCCGTCTTCGAGCGATGCGGCGCAGATCATGCCTTGCGATTCGAGCCCACGCATTTTTCGGGGTTTTAAGTTCGCGACGACGACGACTTTGCGGCCGATCAACGTTTCGGGCTCATAATATTCGGCAAGCCCGGCAAGTATCTGCCGCGGCTTTTCTTCGCCGAGATCGACCTCCAGCCTTAAAAGTTTATCAGCATTAGGAACGCGTTCGGCAACTTTTACTTCGCCTACCCGAAGATCGACCTTAAGGAAATCATCGATCGAAATATAATTTTCCGTCGTTTCCGATACGGACTCCGGCGATTGTGCCGACGCGACTGCTCCAGATTCCGGCTTCTCGCTGCTGGTTTCTGACTTCTCTACAATTTCATTCATAACTTTACTTTTATCTATTCTTGGGAAAATGCCTTCACTTTCGCCGACTATCGTACCGGGCAAAAGCTCGCCCCATTTCAAGGATATCGGGTCGATCATTGCCGCTTCGTTCGAATGCCCCAGTTGTTTAAATATCTTCTGAGACGCCTCAGGCATCACCGGTGAAAGCATCACGGACAGCCACCGCAATGTTTCCGCCGCACGATAAAGGACCGCATCCAGCGTTTCCGATTGTTTCTCGTCTTTGATCAATTCCCACGGTTTTGAATCGGAGATCATCTTGTCGATCCGAGCGATAACCGCCCAAAGCGTTTCGAGAGCATGGCTAAATTCAAAACTATCGAACCGCCGGATGTACTCATCCCGGGCATGTTCGAGCACCGAGACGATCTCGCCTCCGTCCGGATCCAATCCGGCTCGCCGAGCCAATAGGTAATTCTCTTCGCTGATCTTTCCATCGGGGATCTTGCCCTCGCGATATTTATGGATCATCGAGATCGTCCTACTCAGAAGATTTCCCAATCCGCTGGCAAGATCGGCATTCGAACGCTCGATCAGATTCTCATATCCAAACTTCCCATCCTGTCCAAAGACCATGTCCCGAAGCACAAAATAACGCAATGCGTCGGTTTGAAAATGTTTATGTAATACATCAACTTCGATCACATTACCCAATGTTTTACCCATCTTTCGGCCATCGGCGTCAAGCCACATCCCATGAGCATAGACCGTTTTGGGTAGAGGCAAACCGGCCGCATTCAAGAATGAAAACCAGTAGATGGTGTGGAAACGCAGAATGTCCTTGCCAACTAAATGTGTTGTGTTTGACCAGAACTTATCGAAGCCTGCCGCATTCGCCCGGTCGTTTCCGTAACCGAGTGCTGTGATGTAGTTCGACAATGCATCAAGCCAAACGTACATCACATGATTCTCGTCATCCGGAACAGGAACGCCCCACGAGACGGACTTCTTCTCACGGCTGATCGAAAGGTCTTGTAAACCGCCTTTTATGAATGAGATAACCTCATTTCGCCGAGAATCAGGTTGAAGTATTTTCGGGTCGTTATCGATCGTCTCTAACAAGGAATCACCGTAATCCGAGAGCCGAAAAAAGTAGCTCTCCTCGGAAACCTTATCAAGCTGACGCTCATGAATCAGGCAATTTGGAAGGCCTGAACCTTCAGGAGTTACATATTCATCTTCCTGCTTGAAGGCGGCACACGGAGCACAAAACCAGCCTTCGTAGTGGCCCTTATAGATCGTGTCGTTTCCTTTCGGAGTCTTGTTTTTGGCAATTTCCCGCCAAAGATGCTGCACGCCTTCGTAATGAAAAGGCTCGGTCGTCCGCATGAAAATGTCATAGCCGCCGCCTCCCGGGCCTAACCCGAAGTCAGCAAACATCCGCTTTAGCTCAGCCGAAATATGGTCGACCTGCTCTTTCGGCGTTTTACCGGCCTTTTCTGCGGCTCGCTGGATGTTTATCCCGTGCTCGTCCGTTCCGGTCAAAAAATAAACCTCAAAACCACGCTGTTTCTTGTAACGATGGATAGCATCGGCAACGATCGTCGTGTACAAATGGCCCAGGTGCGGCAAGCTGTTGGCGTAATAGATCGGGGTTGTGATGTAAAAAGTGTCCATTCCAAAAAGAAAAAGTGTAGCGTTTTAAGCGGAATATATCCACACGCTACACTTTCACAGTTAGTGACGATCCAATCAATTCCCCATACGTTTTCTATCCGCGCCAGAAAACTCATCCTTATCTTTATACCTAGGCATTGTTGGCGAATTCGCGATCTTCAATCCGATGGCTAACCCAAGTTCCGCGTTTTGGACCATCGCTGACGCATCCCACCAATCGTAATATTGGTCGCCCGGCTGATGGTAGTATTTTGCGGTGTAATTGCTAAAAAACTCAAGAGCCATTCCTGTTAAAGGGGTTACGAAATCGTCGCCATGCCGCAGCGAAACGGCGGGAACACCGACCTTTGCGAACGGAAAATGGTCTGATCGGAAAAAGAACCCTTGTTCGGGCCGCATGTCACCTTCGAGCGTCATGTTTCGCTCGCTCGCGACCGCTTCAACAAATGCACCAAGATCTGATCTTTCTGAACCGAGAGCCGAAAAGTCCTTTGTTCTCCCGAAGAAGTTAACACCGTCAATATTAACGTTGCCAGCGATCTTGTTGAGCGGAATCAGCGGCTTCTGTGCGAAGTATTCTGCCCCGAGCAAGCCTTGTTCTTCGGCTGCCGGGAATAGGATGTAGGTCGAACGCTTTGGCTTCTGAGCCTTGGGCATTTTTGCGATCGCTTCGCCGATTCCAATAACTGCGGAGACACCTGAAGCGTTATCATACGCACCGTTGTAAATACGATCTCCGCTCGCATCCGGCTCGCCTATGCCGAGATGATCCCAATGCGCTGTGTAGAGCACATATTCACTCTTCATCTTGCTATCGGCACCATCGATCTTTCCGACGATATTTGGTGATTCGAACCTCGTGACGTCCGCTTTCAGATCGATCTTTACACGCAGCCCGGTTTTGATCGGCTTGAAATTTCTGGTCGCGGCCTTCATTCGCATTCCTTCGAAATCCAAGCCGGCTTGAGCCATTACTGCTTTCGCCGTCGCATCGGTCATCCAGCTCATCAGGTTCAGATACGGTGTTTTATCACCAGCCGACCGAGCGATCTCGGACCGCGCACCACCGAACGAGGTTCGCACCACGTTCCAACCGTAGCCGGCCGATTCGTTCGTATGAATTAGGATCACACCAGCGGCACCGCGCCGAGCTGCTTCCTCGTATTTGTAAGTCCAACGCCCGTAATAAGTAAGAGCCTTGCCGCCAAACAGGTTCGGTTCATCGGCGGTCGCGGGCGGATCATTGACCATTATCACAAGAACCTTGCCGCGATAATCCTCTGCCGGACCGCTGTAATCGTTCCAGTTATAAAGCGGTGCGTCGATTCCGTATCCCATGAAAACAACTTCGGCATCGACCGAGACTCCGGCCGTTTGGGCACCGGTTGTGGCGACAAAATCATCGCCAAATTTGAACGACTTCGGCTCACCCCGGCCGGAAAATATCATCTGCGTAGCCGGATCGACCTTTACGCCAACCATTTTCACGTTCTGGTAATAGCTCTTGCCGTTGCCAGGCTTAATCTTCGCGGCCTTCATCTGACTGACAATATATTCAGCCGCGCGCATACTGCCGGGTGTGCCCGGCCCGCGGCCTTCGAAATCATCGGCTGAAAGACGCTTTACGCGTTCGCGAAGCTTAACAGGATCGATCTTTGATTCGAAATTCTGTGCAAATGAAACAACAACAAGAGAAATAACGAACAAAAACAGCAAAAATGTCTTTTTCATATTTTTAATGTACTGCACTAGATGTCCAACTTCGACACTTAACGTAAAGTTTTACCTTCGCTCAGCCCTTAATAAGCGACATTGCCTCGGCTCGGGTTCTTGGGTCTTTTCGAAAGCCGCCGAGAACCGCAGACGTAATCGTCTTCGAACCCGGCTTTTTAACACCGCGAAGGGTCATGCAGGTATGCTCAGCCTCCACAACGACCATTACACCAAGCGGCTCGAGTTCGTCGAACAGAGTATTCGCTATCTGCTGCGTTAAGCGCTCCTGCACCTGCAAACGATGCGAAAATATCTCTGCGATTCTTGCAAGCTTCGACAAACCAACAATGCGGCCGCCCTTTGGAATATAAGCAATATGACACTTGCCGACGAATGGGGCCAAATGGTGTTCGCAAACCGAGGCGATCGAAATATCTTTGACGATCACCATTTCATCGTGCGAGTCTCCCGGCAGCGGCACAATGTGCTCCTTCGGATCCTGCCACATGCCTTCAGTCAACTCGGCGTAAAAATCCGCGACACGCTCAGGCGTCTTTCGCAAGCCGTCGCGGTCCGGGTCCTCGCCCATGCCCTCAAGCATCAGCCTTACACCGGCGGCGATCTTCGCCAGATCTACTCTTTTCTTTAGCCTTTTTGCCATATTTAACTGCCGCCCGCAACCAAGGCTTTTTCAGAAATCTTTTGCAAAGCGGCATCCCTAACGATACGAAATGCGATCCCTTTTTCCAATGCGATCCTGCGGACGTCGTCGTATTCCGGCATCGCGTTCAATACATTCCCTTTTCGCATTGCAAACTTTACTCGCACATCGCCGAATTCGGTCGTTACCGTTCGGACCTCGCGTTCGAGCGATTCGCGCTCAACCATGGCTTGTCGAATTCCGAGCGTTGAGGTTTCAGTGAAGATCATATTCTTCAACGCTTCAGCCTTCTCCGTTTCGCACAAAACTGAAAGTAGAAAGGCCGGTCGATTCTTTTTCATTTGAATCGGTGTGAACCAACAATCCAAAGCCCCGATTTCAAAAGCTCGGTCCAAGACAAATCCAAGAACTTGCGGCGTTGTATCGTCGATATTTGTATCCAAGTGCGTCAAAGTATCGAATTTCGGATCGGCAGGTTCAATCGAAAACTTTGCCTCGGTTTGGCCGATCAGAATTCTTATCACATTTGGAAACCCCTCGTAGGTTCTAGTGCCAGCACCGTATGCAGAGACTTCAACCTTCATCTCAGGCAGCGTGCCGTAACTATCACATAATGTTGATATTATTGCCGCACCAGTTGGCGTGATCAGCTCACCTTCGATCTCAGTGGAGTAGATCGGCTTGCCCTTCAATAATTCTGCAACCGCGGGCGGCGGAACAGGGAATTTGCCGTGTTCCATGGTGACAAATCCGCTTCCGACATGTATTTTTGAACACGCAAAACTTTCGATGCCGAGCATTTCGAATCCGATACAAGCACCGACTATATCGATTATCGCGTCGAGCCCGCCGACCTCGTGAAAATGGATCTTCTCGACCGTGGTTCCGTGAACCTTTGCTTCAGCCTCGGCTAGCCGACGGAAAATCTCGATCGAACGATCCTTTACCCTGTCGGAAAGGCTCGAACCGCCGATTATCGCCTCGATGTGATGTAGGTGTCGATGATTCTTCTCATCCGGAACAATAATGTCCAAATGAAGTGAAGAAATGCCGGAACGATCGACTGTTTCGACCCGCAGTTCGAAGTCGGGAATTTCAAGCTTTCGGAGTTCCGATTCAAGCAAACTTTTGTCCACGCCGGCAGCGATCAACGCACCGAGGATCATATTCCCGCTGGCACCCGCAAAGCAATCGAAATAAAGCGTCTGCATTACTGAAAGTTTAGCGGTTTTCCGTGAAAAAGAGAAAAAAGCATCAGCATTCGAGACAAGATCGCCCAACTTTTCGCGTATTCGAATAGGGGAACATTGTCCACTATGAATTTTAGACCGATCACAACTTCTTTTTCGCTCGCGATAGCCTTGTTGCTCGTTCTTGCTTCGGCGAACATAAGCTTTGCAAACATTCTTGTTAAATTCCCGCCCGGCAAGAACGAAACCACCATCAACGGGAGGATCGCCACAGCCAAAAAAACGTGTTATTTCGTCAACGGAAAAGCGGGCCAGGCCCTGTCGGCTCAGGTTTCATCAAAAAGCGGATTTGTTTCCATCTTTGAAAGCGGAGAAACGGAGTATGAATATTTGTTAGACATTCCTGGCAAGGCTTCCGTCTGCGTCGACAACCTCGGAAGAAGCACCACATTTACGCTGACGGTTTCGATCAAATAAGACGTCTGCTTTTGTGTAAGTTCCTGTCGGGCGTATAATTACGGTTTTGTATCGCAAAGCAGAACTGAACCGTAATGACGTTATCTGAACTACAACATATTCTCCGCGACAAAGTACGCGAAACCGCCCTTTCGAATTACAACATTGATCTTAACCATATCGTCTCTGAAATTCCCCCGAAGACCGCACTCGGCGACCTCGCCTTCCCTGTTGCATTCGAACTGGCAAAGCAGATCAAACAAGCCACCGGCGAAAAGCAGAATCCGCGGGCAATCGCGGAGATCCTTAAAAGCGATCTCGAAAAATTTGATTTTGTTGGGCGGATCGAGATCGCAGGGCCTGGCTATCTGAACATCTTTTACGATCGAGCGCGTTATCTGCTTGAGAATATCGATTCAGATCCTCTACCAAGATTGGCTTCGTTCGATTCCGCGAAGCGAAAAGTTTGCGTCGAGCATACGTCGGTAAATCCGAACAAAGCGGCGCACATCGGACACGTTCGAAACTCGGTGATCGGCGATACGTTTCAGCGAATACTTCGAGCAACCGGCAGCGATGTCGAAGTTCAGAACTACATCGACAACACCGGCGTTCAGGTTGCTGACGTTGTCGTGGGTTTCGTTTATTTGGAGAATCGCGACCTTGATTCGATCAAGTCGTTGGATGCGGAACTTCGCAGAAAGAACTTAACGTTCGATTATTACTGCTGGGATCTGTACGCAAAGGTCGGTCAGGAGTATCAAAAGAACGAAGAACTAAAGGCAAAGCGGGCCGAAGTCCTTCACCTTATCGAGGAAGGCAACAACGATACGGCATTGCTGGCAGATTATGTCGCGACCCGAAATGTCGAGTGCATTCTCGATACGATGGAGCGGTTCGATATTTGCTATGACCTCTTGCCACGCGAATCAGAGATCTTACAGCTGCAATTCTGGAAAAAGGCCTTCGAACAAATGAAGGAAATGGGCGCGATCCATTTCGAATCCGAGGGAAAGAACGCCGGCTGTTGGGTGATGCCGTTTGAAGAGCACTCGGGAACTGACGAACACGAATCCGACAAGATATTGGTCCGTTCGAACGGTACGGTGACTTACACTGGGAAAGACATTGCCTACCAAATGTGGAAGCTCGGAGTGCTCGGCATGGACTTTTATTACAAGCCGTTTCATAAATACGAGAACGGTAAGCAAGTCTGGATCACGACCGCAAGCTCTGATGAATCTGTAGAGGGGGCACCTGAATTCGGGCACGGCGAAACGGTCTATAACGTGATCGACACGCGTCAATCGTATCCGCAAGAGATAGTTAAGAAAGGCGTCGCAGCCATACATCCTGAGATCGGCGAAAGCGGCAGCGTTCATCTTTCTTACGAGATGGTCGCTTTGTCGCCAAGTGCGGCTGAAGAACTCGGATTCGTTATTTCCGACGAAGATAGAACGCGAAGTTTCATTGAAATGAGCGGACGCAAGGGCCTCGGTGTGAAGGCCGATGACCTGCTTGATCGACTTGAGGCGAAGGCTTTAGCCGAAGTCGAATCAAGAAACCCTGAAGCTTCAGTGGAAGACAAGAATAAGATCGCTCATCAGATCGCGGTTGGTGCTTTACGGTATTTCTTACTTAAGTTCACACGAACGACCGTTATAGTATTCGACTTTAAGGAAGCACTTTCCTTTGAAGGCGAGACTGGCTGCTTTTGTCAATACTCGGCTGTCCGAGCCAACAAGATATTTCAAAAGCTGGAAGAACGAGGTGAGTCGATTGTCGAGATCAAAACCTCATTGACCAGTTCCGAAGCTATTGCATCTATATTTGGTTCCGAAGAGGGCGACGATATTTGGTCCATGCTGGTGCTTGCTTCCCGGCTTGAGGAAACCGCCGAACAGGCAGCGAAGGCAAATGAACCGGCAGTTCTCGCGAAATACGCTTTCAATTTAGCGAAAGCCTTTAACCTCTTTTACCACAATCACAAGATCTTGCCGGAACCCGATGCAACAAAACGTACCGTGTTGATCACGGTCGCGGATAAAGTTCGACGATCGTTAACTGCTGCTTTGAATACAATGGGAATACAGGTTCCTGACCGAATGTGATTGACATCGAAGGTAAGACCCTGCTAAAAACTCTATAGATGATCAAGAATTTCGAAAACACTACGACCATTTGGAGCTGGCGAAGCTGGCATCACAAGACGGTTGTGTTTGCGAAATCTGTTTCTGTCAGCGGCCTTTAGTGGTCATTCAGAATCTTCCTTTCCGAGCTATACCGCCAATCGAAAATGTTGGCGGTTTTTTTTATGTCTGATCTACAAGAATTGATTGCGGCCGCAAAGACGGCAAATGTGATCCCTGTTATCGAAACGATGTCGGCTGACCTTTTGACGCCGCTCGCAGTCTATCTGAAACTCTCTGCCGGAGACAGTCGATCTTTTCTTCTGGAATCGGTCGAAGGCGGAGAGGCTTTGGCTCGTTACTCTTTCGTGGGCGCCGGCCCTCATTCGATCGTCCGAGGAAATGACGAGCAAGTGACGGTTGATGACGAAAGTGGTTCGAAGGCTATAGAAATTCCGGTCATGACGTATCTGCGGGATCATTTTTCTCAATTTAGTCTGGCAACTATCGAAGGCCTTCCGAGCTTTGCAGGCGGTGCAATTGGATCTCTCGGGTTTGGCTGCACTTCATGGTTCGAACCAGCATTGAAGAGTATAGTGGCATCGGACGCGAACGATGTGGAGCTAATGTTTTTCCGAACGATCGTAGCTTTCGACCATGCGAAACAGCAGATAAAGATCGTCACTCTCGTCTTCTTGGATGAAGAAGATGGCGACGAGGGCTCACGGGAACAAGCGATCGAGGACGCACGCACTTTAAATCGGAATATAAAGCACACCCTCGAAACGTCGCCAATTTTAATTCCTTCCACAGCGTACGTAGGAACCAAAAGCGAGATCGAATCAAACTTCACTCGAGCTGATTTTGCAAATTCTGTTCTTGAGATCAAAGAGCAGATCGCTTCGGGAAATGCTTATCAGGTTGTTCTTTCACAGAGATTTTCGCGGCAGACGCGTGCGACGTCGGTTGGGATCTATCGAGCAATGCGGTCTCTGAATCCATCGCCATATATGTTTTTGATCAAAATGGACGGCAGATCGATAATCGGTGCTTCGCCGGAAATGCTGATCAAATGTCAGGATAAAAAGCTCGAATATCGGCCGATCGCCGGAACACGTCCGCGTGGAAAGACGAAGGCGGAAGACGACGCCCTTGCCGACGAGATGCGGGCCGACCGAAAGGAAGTTGCAGAACATCTGATGCTTGTCGATCTCGGACGAAACGACCTGGGGCGAGTCGCCGAATACGGTAGTGTGAAGGTAAACGGTTTGATGAGCGTCGAAAAATATTCGCATGTTCAGCATTTGGTGAGTTATCTTTCCGCGGATCTTCGCGAAGGGCTTGATCGCTTCGACGGGCTCGCCGCTTGTTTCCCTGCCGGAACGGTTTCCGGCGCACCGAAAGTGGGTGCGATCGAATTGATCAGCAAACTTGAGCCAACGAGCCGAGGCATTTATTCGGGAGCTGTGGGCTATTTCGATTATTCAGGAAATATGGACACATGCATCGCGATCAGGACGATGACGCTCGAAGACGGCGTCGCACATGTCCAGGCGGGTGCCGGGATCGTTGCCGATTCTGATCCGTCGTCCGAGTATGAGGAAACGATAAATAAAGCATCAGCGTTGCTGCGAGCGATCGAGATCGCCGAAACAGGACAACTATGAGTCACTTGCTCAAAAAATACGTCGATGAATTCGAGCGGGGCCGTGACCTAGACGAGTCTGACGCTGAGACTGTTCTCGATGCACTGATTAACGAAGCTGACGAAACGTCGATCGCCGAGCTTTTGACCGCGTGGCACGGCAAAGGCATCGAATCGAACGAGATCTATGCGATAGCGAAGATACTGAGGGAACGGATGATCCCTGTGAACTCGAAGCACGAAACCTTTGTCGATATTGTGGGAACCGGCGGAAGCAAGGCGAAGACTTTCAATGTGTCCACTGCCGCCGCGTTCGTGGTCGCGGGCGCCGGAGTAGCGGTAGCAAAACATGGTAACAAAGCTGCTACGAGCAATTCGGGGAGTGCTGATGTTCTATCTGAATTGGGCGTTGATGCGGCCGCATTGCCCGCGACGTCCGAACGCAATTTAAACGAGAAGGGCATTTGCTTTATGTTCGCGCCAAATCATCACCGTCTGTCGCCAACGCTGGCAAAGGTTCGACGGGGTCTTGGGTTTCCGACGATCTTCAATTGCGTCGGGCCGCTGTGTAACCCCGCGTCCGCTCCGCACCAATTGATAGGAGTTTGGGATAAAGATCTGGTTCCGAAAATGGCGGAGGCTCTTGCGCGATTGGGCACAAAAAAGTCTTGGATCGTCCACGGTAAAGATGGGCTCGATGAGATCTCGATCAGTGGTCCGACGCTCGTTGCTGAGATAAATGGCGGCAGCATAAGTGAATTCGAGATACACCCATCGGACAGCTTCTTGAACGAGGTCCCGACCGACGTTCTTTTCGCTTCAAATGCATCTGAAAGTGCGAACTTGATAAAAGGCGTTCTAAAGAATGAATCAAATGGCTCACCCGCGGAATCTATGGTCTTGATCAATTCGATGGCCGCATTCTATTTGACGGGACACGGTGAAGCCATCGGTGATGCACAGGAGCATGCGGTTGATAGCATTAGGAACGGACATGCAATGAAAAAGCTTGAACTACTTTCGACGGCAAGTAATTTATGACCACGTTTCTCGACACAATCATTGCTGATAAACGAAAGCGAATCGAATCCGTAAAGGCAATTCGGAGCTTGGCCGAAATTCGTCTGGCGGCCGAGCAAACTGTGACCGCCTCTCATCGATTTCGAGATGCAATCAACGGTACGGAACCAAGCATTATTGCCGAATTCAAGCGAGCTTCGCCGTCCAAAGGGCTGATAAATCACAAACTTGGCCCGGTAGAAACGGCTTTGATGTATCAGTCCGGCGGTGCGGCGGCGATGTCGGTTTTGACTGAAGAAGATCATTTTCTCGGTTCGCTCGATGATCTTATCGCGACACGGAATGCCGTCGATCTGCCGCTGCTGCGAAAAGATTTCATTGTTGACGAATACCAGATATATGAATCGGCAGTATCCGGGGCAAACGCCGTGCTGCTTATCGTGGCCGCGCTTACGTCTGAAAGTTTGAAATGCTTTCAGACGTTGGCGCACTCGCTGGGGCTCGATGTGATCGTTGAAGTGCATGATCGGGACGAGATGCAGATCGCGATCGATATCGGAACCGCGATCATTGGAGTCAACAATCGAAACTTGAAAACGTTCGAGGTCTCGCTCGATGTTTCTCGAGAATTGATCAAGATGAAACCCAACGGAACACTGTTGATCGCCGAAAGCGGAATTTCGAATCCCGACGAAGTTTCCGAACTTCATTCGCTCGGCTACGACGCGTTCCTCGTCGGCGAAAGCCTTATGCGGAGCAGCGACCCTGCCGCCGAACTCAGGAGGCTGCATGACCAAAGTTAAGATCTGCGGAATTACGAATCTACAGGATGCGCAATTGGCAGTCGACCTCGGTGCGGATTTCTTAGGATTCAACTTTTTCCCAGGAAGCAAGAGATATCTGGATGCCGGGTACGCTGAATCGATTGTCGAGCGACTTCGCGGAGAGATTGGTAAGGTCGGGGTTTTTGTAAACCAAAGTCTTGACGACGTGGGGGACGACAGCTCTATCGCAGAGATGGATATGATCCAACTGCATGGTGATGAACCACAAGAATTTATCAATGCGATCAGAACCGAAACTGAACTCCCGGTGCTTAAAGTGTTCAGAGTTGGCAGAACATTTTGTTCGGACATCCTTGATAATTTTGATGTGAATGCAATTTTGTTGGACGCTTTCTCCGAAAGCGAGTTTGGCGGAAGCGGATCGACTTTCGACTGGTCGATCGCAGCAAAACTCTCGAGCGGCAAAGTACCGATCTGGCTTGCTGGTGGACTAACGCCTGACAACGTTGCTGAAGCGATCCACACTGTACGCCCATATGCGGTTGATGTTGCCAGCGGCGTTGAATCATCGCCGGGGAAAAAGGACCCGAAGAAATTGGAAGCGTTCATTCGGAACGCGAAGAACGCATGACAAATTACGAACCAGATGAATACGGTTACTGGGGCGAATACGGCGGACGCTTTGTCCCCGAGACGCTCGTTGCTCCGCTCGACGAATTGACCGAGGCGTATTTTACGTATCGCGATGATGCTGCTTTTCGGACAGAGTACGAAGCACTTCTCAAGGATTTCGTCGGCCGGCCGTCGCCGCTCTATTTTGCTGAACGCCTTACGAATACGCTCGGTGGTGCGAAGATCTATTTCAAGCGTGAGGACCTGAACCACACGGGTGCACACAAGATAAACAATTGCATCGGGCAGATATTGCTCGCCCGGCGAATGGGCAAGAAGCGGATAATTGCCGAAACCGGAGCTGGCCAACACGGCGTGGCAACCGCGACGGTCTGTGCACATTTCGGCCTTAAATGCCTTGTTTATATGGGCACGGAAGACATGCGCCGGCAGGAGTTGAATGTATTTCGAATGCGTTTGATGGGAGCCGAAGTTCGAGGGGTTGATTCGGGTTCGAGAACGCTCAAAGACGCGATCAACGAAGCTCTTCGCGACTGGGTAACGAATGTCGCGGATACATATTATCTTTTGGGATCCGCTCTTGGACCACATCCGTATCCGTTGATGGTTCGCGATTTTCAAAGCGTGATCGGACGCGAAACCCGGCAGCAGATACTCGCACAAGAAGGCCGACTGCCGGATCTGCTAGTGGCATGCGTCGGCGGCGGTTCGAATTCTATCGGGCTTTTTCATGAGTTTTTAAATGAAGCGGAAGTTCGCATGATAGGCGTGGAAGCGGGCGGTCGGGGCAGCGGTTTAGGCGAACACTCGGCTCGATTAATGACCGGTGCAGCGGTTGGTGTTCTTCAAGGAACAAAAAGCTATTTGCTCCAAGATGACAATGGACAGATCGCTCCAACGCATTCGGTTTCTGCTGGACTTGATTATGCGTCGATCGGCCCCGAACATGCTTTCTTGCATGACATCGAACGCGTCGAATATGCATCCGCGTCCGACGATGAAGCGCTTGCGGCATTTCAAACGTTGTCCGAGTCCGAAGGCATCATTCCGGCACTCGAATCGGCTCACGCGATCGCTCACGTAATAAAGATCGCAGTCGATCTGTCGCGTGATCAGATGATCGTTTGCAATCTATCCGGCCGCGGCGATAAAGATGTGAATACCGTATCGGCACTTTTGAAGGAGATTTCTTAGTACAGCTTTCAGCTGATAGCTGCCGGCTACCAGCCAAACTGGCAACTCGATATTGTTGTGGAACACTTATCTGAATGAATAGGATCATCGAAAAATTCGCGGAGCTGGCTTCTCAGGGTCGTAAGGGATTTATTCCCTTTGTTTCTGCGGGCGATCCGAACCTTGCAGTGTCGGAACAGATCCTACTCGCTTTAGCAGAAGGTGGCGCCGACATCATTGAGCTCGGAGTTCCCTTTACCGATCCGATGGCTGACGGCCCGACGATACAGGCTTCTTCGATGCGGGCTTTGAAAGGCGGTGCGAATTTGGCTGACATTCTCATAATGGTTCGGCGGATCCGACACAAAACTAACGTTCCGATCGTGCTTTTCAGTTACCTGAATCCGCTGTATCGATACGGTATCGAGAAGTTATCGAAAGATGCGGCGAACGCAGGCGTCGATGGAATTCTTGTAACCGATGCAGTTGATAACGAGGCCGCGGAGATCAGGAACACCTTGCGCAACGGTGGTCTCGAACTGATCTCTCTAGTCGCTCCGACGACAAGCGACGAACGACTTGCCGCCATTTCCAAAGATGCGGGCGGTTTTATATACGCGGTGTCGCGGGCCGGGGTCACCGGTGCCAGAAATGAAACCGACAACGCAGCCGAACTTCTGGTAAACCGAGTTCGCAAGTTTACTGATCTGCCTGTCGCCGTTGGTTTCGGAATTTCTACCCGCCAACAGATCGAAGAAGTTTGGCAATATGCCGATGCAGCGGTCGTCGGATCAGCGATCGTAGCTGAGATTTCGAAAGCAATTGGAAATGACGATCCGGTCGAACGAGTGCGAAAGTTCATTGCCACGCTTTTGCCTCCGGTTGCAATTGGACATACAGAAATCTAAAGTTTAAGTTTTGGTTTAAGGACAGCATATTATGCTTATTGTAATGAGACCGGACGCGACGCCCACAGATGTGACGCGCGTCATAGAGGTCATAGAAAAACTCGGGTTTCGTGGTCATACTCTTCCGGGCGAAAACCGCACGGCGATCGGAATAACCGGTAACAAAGGCTCGGTCGATCCGACGCATTTTGAAAATCTGCCGGGCGTTGCCGATGCGATCCGTGTAACAAAACCGTATAAGCTGATCTCCAGCGACCTGAAGCCTGAGAAATCGGTGATCAAGGTCGGAAACGCTTTTATCGGCAACGGCACGCTTGCGATGATCGCCGGTCCATGCGCGGTTGAAAGCACTGAACAGGTGCTTGCCGCGGCAAAGGCCGTAGCGGAAAGCGGTGCAAAATTCTTCCGCGGAGGAGCCTTCAAGCCCAGAACTTCGCCGTACGCCTTTCAGGGAATGGGCGAAGACGGGCTAAAGATCCTCGCAGAAGTTCGTGATCAATTCGGCCTGAACATCGTGACCGAAGCGATGGACGAACACGGTATCGATCTCGTTGAGAAATACGGCGATTGCATTCAGATCGGTGCCCGAAATATGCAGAATTTCTCGCTGCTGAAATATGCCGGGAAAACGCGAAAGCCAGTGCTGTTGAAACGCGGTCTTTCCGCAACGCTTGACGAACTTCTGCTCGCCGCCGAATACATAATGTCGGAAGGAAACTATGACGTGCTCCTTTGCGAACGCGGCATACGCACCTTTGCCGATCA